>NZ_JMLH01000018.1 GCF_000686665.1 Thomasclavelia saccharogumia DSM 17460
AGAGCTTCGTCAAAACACAGATCAACATCATTAACGGTAATAGAAATATTTTTATTTACTTCAGTGACTGCCACAGGTGTGAAAAGGTCATTATCATTTTTTACAGTTTTAGAGTAGTCAGGATAGATGATTTTTCGCCACTTATAGAAACATGATTCATTGATGGAATGCTCAGCACACCATCTTATTACTGTTTCACCAGATGAATAACATTCATCAATGATTGATTTCCAGTATTGCTTCCGTTGTTCTTTTGTCATATTAACACCTCCACTTATTGATGACTCTATTATTATATATTGAGATATTTTTTATTGTTAGGTGTATGGTATTTGACGCTTACATTTATACACGCCTATTTCAGAAGAAAAAAAAGAAGAAGTAGCTGAACTGAAAATATTGGCTTAAATTTGGAGTAAATCAGAAGATAGACAATGAAAAACAGTGTAAAATCAACATTTTCGAGCAGATATAAATATTGTTCAGAAATAACAACCAGATTCAATCAATAATAACGTTTTACGCTTTTAGCGTAAGTTGTAAGCATATTTTTAATTTAAAAAAATTCATAAAATAATAAAAAAGACCTTGAATAGGTCTTTTTAAATAACACAATGTTCAGCCATTCTTGCAAAAGCACGATCAAGTACGTATTTAGCATCAGCATTTGCATATGCCCCCATACCAATTTTTTCTACTGGACAATCAACTAGTTTTTCAACCATATAGGATTTAAAATATGTAAAAGGGCTAAGAAAAATAATATCAGCATCTTTGGCTATTTCATAAATATTTTGGATAGGATAGGCATAAATTTCGCATTCAATAGAATCTTTTTTGGAAGTTTCTTTCATTTTGTCTACTAAAAAATCATTGGTAATAGTTATATCATGAAACATATCGCATAATAATACAATTTTCTTCATATCATTTAACCCCTTTCTATAATCGAATATATTATATGCACAAAATCCAAATTACAACAAAATAAAATTTTTTATTAGTATAGCATTTGATTAAATAATTGTAAATATTTAAAAAAAGGTTTATGACATATGTAATATAAATAAATTACATTTGATCATCAATAAATCATAGAAAATTAAATTTTTAAATTACTATAATATTTTTTACTAATTTAATTATATTTATACTATATAGTTAAGGATAAAATGTGCTAGAATATATATGCATAATTTTAAGGTATAGAGAAAGAGGGAGAAAAATGAATTTAGCAGAAAGAAAGAAGAAAGTTATATTTATCGGAGTAATTAGTATTTTAATTATTATTGGATTAGTATTCTTTTTTCTAAATAAAAAAGAAGATGCAGGCGCGTTAGTCGAAGACTATTATGCATATTTAGCCAAAAAAGATTATAAAAAAATGTATGCGATGCTAACAAAAGGTTCTTTAGCACAAACCTCACAAGATGTATTTGAAAGTCGATATGAAAACATTTATGACGGTATCGAAGCTAAAAATATTAAAGTTAAAATTAATGAAGTTGAAGATGGGGAAGTTGATTATACTTTATCAATGGATACTGTTGCAGGAAAAGTAAGCTATGATAATAAAACTACAGTGCAAGATGGTGAAATTGTCTTTAATGAAAAAATGTTATTTGATGGAATTGAAGGAGAAAATAAAGTTAGAGTTTTAACTGATGAAGCGAGTCGTGGAAAAATCTTGGATCGTAATGATAAAGAACTAGCAACTATTGGTGAAGCATATTCTGTAGGTTTAGTACCGGGTAAATTAAATGGTGAAAGTGATTATCAGGCCATAGGGAATCTTTTAAATATGTCAGTAGATAGTATTCAAAAAATTATGAGCGCTTCATGGATCAAGGATGATTCTTTTGTACCATTAAAAGAAATAGCTAAAGATGATGCCGGAAGAGCTTTAGCTAATCAGTTATTAACGATAAAAGGAGTAAAACTTAATACGGCTTATGTACGTTATTATCCTTATGGAGAAATTACTTCTCATTTGACTGGTTATTTACAACAAGTTAATGCTGATGATCTAGAGAAGCATGAAGGTGAAGGATATAGTGAAACTTCATTAATTGGACGAAGTGGAATTGAAGCTGCTTATGAAAGTGATTTAAAAGGCAGTGATGGTAAAAAGATCGTTATTGTTGATAAAGATGGTAAAGAAATAAAAACGATTGCAAGTAAGGAAGTTAAAAATGGAAAAGATATCAAATTAACAATTGACGTTGATTTACAAAAGGATCTATATAATGAATATCAAAATGATAAAAGTGCTTCAGTAGCAATGAATCCTGAAACTGGTGAAATCTTAGCTCTAGTTTCAACCCCATCATTTTCAAGCAATGATTTTATTTTAGGATTTAGTAGTGATGAATGGGATGCTTTAAATAATGATGTAAATAAACCTCTAACGAATCGGTTTCGAACAACTTATGTACCTGGTTCAAGTATGAAACCAATTACTGGAGCTATTGGTTTAGATGCTGAAGCAATTGATCCTGATAAAGATTTAGGGGCTAAAGATAAATGGCAAAAAGATTCTAGCTGGGGTAATTATTATGTAACTACTTTACATGCGCCAACTCCTAATAATTTAAAGAATGCAATTATTTATTCTGATAATGTTTATTTTGCAAGAACTGCAGTTGAAATTGGGAAAGATAAGTTAATTGCGGGATATGATAAATTGAAAATAGGTGATAAAATTCCTTTTGAATTAGCATTAAATAAATCACAGTATCAAAATGAAGATAGTAAGTTTAATGATCAGCAGTTAGCTGACAGCGGTTATGGACAAGGTGAATTATTAATTAATCCTGTTCAATTAGCATCAATTTATAGTGCTTTTATTAATGAAGGAACAATTACTCAGCCATATCTAATTATGGATGAAAAACCAGAAAAACCATGGATTGAATCTGCATTTACAAAAGAAACAGCTAATACGATCAAGGAGGCTTTAATTGGAGTCATCAGTGATCCTAATGGAACTGGGCATGCTATTTATCACGAAAATATTGAATTAGCAGGGAAAACAGGGACAGCAGAAATCAAGGCATCGCAAAGTGATACAACAGGAACAGAGTTAGGATGGTTTACGATTACTACAACTAATAGCGATAATCCTATTTTAATAACAACAATGGTTGAAGATGTAAAAGATCGTGGTGGCAGTGGTTATGTCGTTGAACATATGAAAACGCCATTAGGAAATTATTTAGTAAAATAGCCAGTCATAAGACTGGCTATTTAATGATATCGATAATTTCATTAATATCTTTTTTACCAAAATAAACATCTTTATCATTTATAATCATACAAGGAACAGACATAACATTATACTGTTCTTTTAATTTTGGATAATGAGCTAAATCATACATTGAAGCTGTAATATTTTTGTTTTGACTGGCAATTCTTTGAGTTGCCATAACTACATCAGGACACATTGTACAAGATAGGGAAACAAGTACTTTAATATCAATTTTGTTATTAATGTTATTGATCGTATCAATGAGTTCTTTATCTAAAGGCTGTTTAGGACCAGCCGTGTTATAAATTGCAATAATGAATGAATTAAATTCATGACCGCCAGGAACTGCATGGAAAGAAACATTTAGATAATTATCATCTTCATCATAAAAGTCCATTGCTGGTTCGCCCTCTAATAATTGGTAAGATATGCGATCACTTAAAGATGAGAATTCTTCTATAAATAATTTTATTTCATTACTAAATGTAGAGTTATCAAGAGAACATTTTATTACTAAATTTCTTTCTAATTTGCTAAAAATTTGTGTTAACTGCTGTTTTATTTCCTTGGAAATAAAATCATCACTATTTTCTACAAATGTTTTATCAACGTGAGCTGTTGGCTTTTTAGTTTTTAAACCATATTTAGAAATAATTTTAGGAATATATTTTTCTAAAGCTGTAGCACTAGTAGCTCCATCGCTTACAGCAGTAACAACCTGACGCAATTCTTTGACACATACATCACCAGCTCCATAAACTCCATCAAGATTAGTTTTTTGATTTTGATCAACAACCAAATTATTTGTTTCATTTAATTTAACCTGATCTTTGAATAAAGCAGTTGCTGGTTCATAGCCGGCAAAAACAAAAATTCCAAAAGTATCATCAGTTTCATAAGTCCATGTTTCATTAGTCTTGTTATTTTTAAAAATAGCTTTTTTTAAACTAACATCACCACTGGCTTCAACAATTTCTGTATTGTAGTGAATATCAATGTTTGGATGATCCTTAGCTTTTTGGGCAACTCCTTTAGCACAAGTAAAATCATCTTCACGAACGATGATTGTTACTTTGCGACCATACTTAGTTAAAAAGACAGCTTCTTCAGCGGCAGCAAAACCGCCACCGATTACAAAAATGTCTTTTCCGCTGAAAAATTCACCATCACAAGTTGCGCAGTATGCAACACCTCGGCCCTGGTATTCTTTTTCACCAGTAAAACCTAATTTACGAGGATGGCTACCCGTCGCTAGAATGACACCAGCACTTTTAAAAGTTCCTTTATCACAAATAATTTCTTTAATATCATTTTCCAATTTAACTTGTTTGACATTTGCAATCATAAATTCAGCACCAAAACTTTGGGCCTGCTTTTTCATGTTATCTGTTAATTCTTGACCACTGGTTTTAAATACACCAGGATAATTTACTACTTCTGAAGTAATTGTAATCTGTCCACCAATTTTTTCTTTTTCAATGACTAAAACTGAAAATTTTGCTCTAGCTAGATATATTGCTGCTGACAGTCCCGCAGGACCGCCACCAACAATAATAGCATCATAAAAATTATTCATTAAATTAATCCTACTAAATCTAATGATGGTTTAAGTGTAGCTTCACCAGGTTTCCATTTAGCTGGACAAACTTCATCGCCATGTTCATAAACAAATTGAGAAGCTTGAACGCGTCTAAATAACTCTTCGGCATTTCTACCTACATTACCAGCAATCACTTCATACATAACAATTTTACCTTCAGGATTGATAATGAAACTTCCACGTTCTGCTAAACCATCAGCTTCGATATATACATCTAGATCTTTAGCTAATTTAGCAGTTGGATCAGCTAACATTGGATAATTAATTTTTTTGATTGTTTTTGAAGTATCATGCCATGCTTTATGAACAAAGTGTGTATCACATGATACTGAATAAATTTCACAATTAATTTTTTTAAATTCTTCATATTTGTTTGCTAAATCCTCAAGTTCAGTAGGACAAACAAAAGTAAAATCTGCAGGATAGAAAAATAGAACATTCCATTTTCCTAATAAATCTTCTTTTTTAATTGTTTTAAATTCACCTTTATGAAAGGCTTGAGCTTCAAATTCTGTAATTTCTTTTCCAATTAATGACATATAATTTCTCCTTTTCTACATAAATATTTTTAACCTGTTATTAAATTATTATTACGGTTATTTAATTAATTTTAGTTAGCTATAACTAACTAATTGCATACTAACATAGAAAAAAGATAAAAACAAATAATATGCTCACAAGAAAATAAAAAAAGAATCACTGTAATGATTCTTTTAAATAATAGTCATATTTTAACTATTTTTATTAATAATAAAATCAATGATAACATTTAATAATTCAATATCTTCACTATTTTTTTGTGCTAAGATAGCAAGATTCTTGTTTATTTTATCAATAGAATGTTTAGATACTTTTTGAAATTCATGAGATAAGATATCATCAGAAGTTATACCTAAGGCATTTACAATTTTTATAAGTACTTCTAAACTTAACTTACTTTGTGCTCTTTCAATCTTGCCTAAATAATTAGGCGTAATATCAGCTTTGTAAGCTAGTTCTTCAATTGTTAGATTTTGTTTTAATCTTTCTTTTCTAATATTATTTCCAAGTTTAGTATAGTCCATTTAATCATCTCCAAATTATATACATAATACCTAGAAAATTATTAAATATAAAGTTACTATAAGTCCTAAAAAGGACTAATAAGTACTTTAGAGCCATAATTATTTCTATATAAAAGAATTTATTATTAAGATAACTTTTATATAAATTAAAATTAAAAATATGATATAAAAATGCGAATTATTAAATTTATGTTTGATTAGTTTGGAAATAAGTAAAAATAAAATAATTACTATAAGTCCTAAAAGTTGACAATTAGTCCTTTAACTAGTAAGATATAGATATAAATTGGGGTGATTATGTGAAAATAAAAATTGCGTTATTGGATAATGATCAGGGGTACTTGAATAAAATATCAGCTGCTCTAAAAAATAAATATGAGCATAAGTTAGAATTATATATTTTTACTTCTAAACAAAACTTATTAAATTCTGTAGATTTAAATAGTATACACATATTAATTGTAAATAATCAAATATTTGATTTACGAGAGATAAATGATGTTAACATTGCTAAAATATATTTTAGTGAAACTAAAGAAATTAATAAAATTGATAATTTTGAAACAATTACTAAATTTCAAAAGATCAGTGAATTTTATGAAAGAATAAAAAATATATATGAAAGCCATTTTGATATTGCTATGACTGCAAATAGTACATTTAAGGGACAAACTAAATTAATAACTTATACATCATATAGTGGGGGAACGGGAACATCAACAATAGCTATTAGTGAAGCTGTTTCTAAAGCTGCTGCTGGTGCTAAAGTTTTATATTTAAATTTAGAATATTTTGATACCACTGATATTTATTTTGAAAGTAGTGAAAATAGCAGTTTTAGTAATGTAGTGTTTTTAATTAAGAAGGATAGCCTTGATTTAGTATCAAAATTAGAAAAAGTATTGATCCAACATAAAACAGGAGTGTTTTATTGTTCTTCACCAGCTATCTTATTAGATAAACTAGAGATAAATAATGTTAAAGATATTCATAAATTATTTGATGCTCTTAAACAAATAGGATTTGACTATATAATTATTGATCGTAATATAGATTTTTCATTGGTAGAAAAGTTTATTTTTGAATCAAGTAATGATTTGAGATTTGTTGTCGATGGTAGTAAAACAAGCAATCATAAATTCTTAAAATTAATAAATTCTTTATCTTTGATCGATGAAAGAGAAGAAACGAATGTATGTCAAAAAATTAGTGTAATTTATAATAAAATGAGTTCGTCATCTAATAATATTATTCAAAATAAGAAAATACCTGTTTTAGCTATGATTAATAAATATAAGACATATGATGATAAAATGATCATTAATGAAATAGTTGCAAATAATTTTTTAACTAATATATAAGGTTAGTATGCGAGAAGAGTATAAAAATGAAATCATAGCTAAAATCAAGGATATATTATTTAAAGAATACTCGCTTAAAGATTTTTCAGATGATTTATTACAAGAAAAAATTAGTGAACTTTTATTGGAAATAACTGGTAATACATATATTTCAATTCAAGAACAAGTTGATTTGATTGATCGTGTGTATAGTTCGATTAGAGGATTGGGAATTTTAGATTCAATAATCAGTGATGATAGTATTACTGAGGTAATGATAAATGGACATGAAAATATTTTTATTGAAAAAAATGGGAGATTAATAAAAATTAATGAGAAATTTGAATCTGAAGAACGATTGGAAGATATAATTCAAAAAATTGTGGGATTAGCAGGTAGAGAAGTAAATCAGGCTAATCCAATTGTTGATACACGATTACCTGATGGTTCTCGTGTTAATGTAGTTTTACCGCCAATTTCTTTAAGTGGACCAATCGTTACAATTAGAAAATTTTCTAAGACACCAATGACAATGGAACAATTAATAAAATTTGGATCAATAACACCAGAAATAGCGAAAATTTTAGAATGTTTAGTAAAAGCAAAATATAATATTTTTGTTTCTGGTGGTACTGGTTCTGGAAAAACAACGTTTTTAAATGCTTTATCTAATTATATTCCTAAGGGAGAAAGAATTATAACTATAGAAGATTCCGCGGAATTACAGCTTGCCGGGATAGACAATTTAGTCAGTCTTGAAACTAGAAATGCTAATACAACAGGTGCGGGAGCAGTAAGTATTAGGGATTTGATAAAGTCATCATTAAGGATGCGTCCAGAAAGAATCATTGTTGGAGAGGTAAGAGGACCAGAAGCTTTAGATATGCTTCAAGCAATGAATACTGGACATGATGGATCCTTATCTACAGGACATGCAAATTCAACTCATGATATGCTTAGTCGTTTGGAAACGATGGTTTTGACTGGCTCAGAAGGATTGCCGTTAGATGCAGTAAGACAACAGATTGCATCGTCTTTAGATATTATTATTCATTTATCAAGATTACGAGATCATTCAAGAAAAACGATGGAAATTAGTGAAGTATTAGGATACGAAAAGGGAGAGATAGTTTTAAATCCAATTTATCAGTTTATTGAAGATGATAAAACAACTTTGGAAAAAGTATCAGGAAGATTATTAAGAACTACTAATGAATTTAAAAATACACATAAATTAAAACTAGCGGGATTTAATATAAAAATTTAGGGGAAGAACAATGATATTTAAAAGAGAAGAATATGAATTGATCAACGGGATTTATACAGATGCAATTGATTATGATTATATCGCTATGGGTATAAAAGAGAAGTTTATTGGCTTTTTTATTGGTTTTCTACTTGCTTTTTTAGCTATCCAAATATTTTTTTCAATAGCGATCATTAGTTTTATTGTTGCGATATTTTTTGGATTTAAAGGAATACCAATCTATAAAAAATATCTTATTGAAAAAAGAAAGAAAAAATTATTATTAGAATTTAGAGATTTATTAGATTCATTAAATAACTCATTGGCTGCAGGTGATAATGTTACAGATTCATTTAATAATGCTTTGCAGGATATGATCAATCAGCATGGTGAAAGCGCATACATAAGTGAGGAGGTCAATATTATTGTAGGCGGCTTGCGTAATAATATTGTTATAGAAAAATTATTAGAAAATTTTGCAGCTAGAAGTCATTTAGATGATATAAAAGATTTTTGTGATACTTTCTGTACTTGTATTAGATTAGGTGGAAATTTGAAAATAATCATCAATGACTGTAAAGAAATCATTACCCAAAAAATCGATATAGAATTAGAAATTAATACAATTATTGCTGGAAATAAAAATCAGTTGAACATAATCATCGTAATGCCATTTGCTATTATTGCAATGATGCAATCAATGGGATTTGATGCTATTATGGCATTTAATTTCACAACAATTTTGACTAAAGCAGTAGCTTTAATAATTTTTATCTTTGCATACCGAATAGGTTTGAAAATTATTAAGATAGAGGTGTAAAAGATGACAGTAAGATTAAAGACGGCAATATTGATAATAGGGATACTATTCACACTATTTTGGTTTTATTTAATGATTATTTCTAGAGGAAAATATAATGAACAGATTGCGGATATTGATAGTGAGGAGTATTTTTTACCAGGATTATTTCAAATTGGCTTTAGTGTGATTGAAAGATTTGGATTAGATTTACATAGTACATATTTTCAGAAAAAATTAAAAAATTTAATTGAAGTAAAGGGAGAACAAGACGCAGAATATTTTTTATATGTTAATGTTGCGGGGCAAATTTCATATTTTCTTACCATCGCTCCAATTGGAATGATGGTTTCAATAATAGCTGATAGCATTGAGATTGCAATTTTAGCATTAGTATGTGGATTAATATTAGGATATTACATTGATTATTCTGTTTTGGAAGCAGTAAATAATCGTCATGATAATTTATTAAAAGATTTGCCGACTGTATTATCTAAAATGGCTTTATTGATTAATGCAGGACTCATTTTAAAAGATGCTTGGGCAAAAATAGCTTCTAATAATGATCGAGAACTTTATTTAGAAATGCAGAAAGCTGAATATGAAATGAATAATGGATTTTCGACTCATGATGCTTTAGCAAATTTTTCAAATCGATGTAATGTAAAAGAGATAAAGAAATTTATTTCAGTGATTGAACAAAATTTAGAAAAAGGGAGTGGTGAATTAGCCAAGTCATTAAGAGAGTTATCAGAGGAAAGCTGGAATGAAAAGAAACAGCGAACTATTCAAAAGGGAGCAGCTGCTGATTCAAAGTTATTAATTCCTACGGGAATAATTTTTATGGGAGTTTTAATTGTTATTATCGTCCCATTATTTACAAATATGTTTTAAAGAAGGAGAAAGAAAATGTTTACATATTTAGAAATGAAGAAATTTTTATTAAAAGAAAAATTAAATAATTTTTTTGAAGATGAAAGAGGTGCAGCCGATATTGTTGCCGTGATTCTAATTATTGTTATTGCAGTAGCAATTGCCTGGGTATTTAAGGATAGAATTATGGAATTGATCAATAATTTATTTAATCAAATTGGTGATACTAGTGGTTTAGGATCACACTAAACAAATGAATAATATTAAGGAGGGCTTTTATGAAAGTAGTTGGACAATTAAAAAAAGAAAAAGGAGCAGCTACGATTGTAGAAGCTTCTATTGTAATGCCAATCGTTTTTTTCATTGTCTGTTTTCTATTTATTATGGGCTATTACCAGTTAGAAATAGCTACTTTGCAATCTCGTGCGGATCGAGTAGCTGATGTTGCTAGCAGAATAATGGTTCAAGCTGGTTATTTAAAATATGGTGAAGTTGAAACTAATAAAATAGATTTTGAATCAATAAATAATTTTGATGCTGCGTTAATTAAAGATATTTTTCAAGATTTAGATCCTTATCGTTATTGGGGAATTGGGGAAAGAAAGCTGGATGGAAATGTTAGTATAAAGTTAGAAAATATTATGAAAAAAAAGGCATATTTTGATACTGAGGCAAGCATTACTAACATAGAAATAAAACCCAAGTTGAATATGTTATCAAATAAAGTAGAAGTTATTGTTACTAGTAAAGTTAAGTTACCAGGTTTTTTTAACTTTTTAGGCTTACCAACTGAAATAAATAAACAATTTACATCTGTTGCATATGTTAATGATTGCTCAGAATTTCTAAGAAATGCAGATATTGTATTTGATTTAGGGAAATTTTTAGCTGAAAAATGCAAAGTATCTGATAACGCAGAAGATGTAATCAATAAGATCATAGAACAATTTTCATTTTTAAATTTTGAGTAAAGGGGTGAAAAAAGTGAATTTTTTAATAAAAAAATGTCGAGGTGGTGTAACCGTATTTTTGATTATCATTATGCTGCCATCATTTATGTTTGGTGGCTATGTATTTGACGCAGCTAGGTTAGATGCCGCTAAAACAATAGTCACAAGTTCAGGAGATCTAGTTTTAAATGCTTTGTTATCAGAATTTCATGATGAACTTTATGATGATTATGGCTTATTGGCAACCAAAACTGATCCAAGCAGTTTTACGAGTCAGGCAGAAATGTATTTCAATAATAATTTAGAAAGTTCTTCAATGATTCAAGGGAGTGATTCAGTATCTTTAAATATTATAAATGGCTTTAAAAATTTTATGAATAACTCTGATTCCCAGGAATTTGATAATCTAATTAAAATCAGTGCTATTAATGATTTAAAGATCACAGGTGCTAATGAATCACAAATAACTAATCCTGATGTTATGAAAAACCAGATTATTGAATATATGAAATATCGTGGGCCGGTCAGTTTAGCTTCAGGATTGCTTACAAAGCTAAAAACACTAGGGGATATTGATAAACAAGCTGAAGCAATAAATAAAAAAGTTGAATATGAAGATAAATTGAATGAAATTGGGAAAAGTTGTGAAGAAGCATATAAAAAAATAAACGAATATAATACAGAAGTTACTGATCCTCCAATAGATACGATGGTAGATATTTTGAAAAATATAAATGGTACGCAAATGGATTATATATGTAGAATTTTATATATTCAAAATAAAAGTGATAATAAAGTTACTAAATATGCAAAAGATAAATTGAATAGCAGTGATAAATCAAATTTAACATCATATTCTCAAGATCACTTATATAGTTATATAGAAAAATATTTAGGTAATTCAAATGAAAGCAGTGAATTAAATGCAATTAAAAGCAGTTTATCTAATGCTCTGGCATTAAAAAATGAAAACTCTGATGCTTATCCAGAAACAATGTACAATGCTGTTAAGGCTTTAGAAAAAAAATATAGTTCTTATAATAAATTATATTATTATTGCACACAATATTGTAAAAATTATGAAGAAGAATTAGAGCAAAATAGTCAGGATGAAGACTTCGAAGAAGATGAAGAAGATAGAGAAAAGTATGAAAAAGTAAATGACTTTAAGCAAAATTTTGCTGATGAAAATACTGTTATTTATCAAATTCAAAATAATAAAGTTACAGATTATAGTTCTAAAATAGATGAAAAATTTTCTACAATTTCAGCTAATGTTAATAAAGTCGATGGACGACTTACAATGATCGATTATAAATTAGGTGAAGTAAAGAAAAAATTAGAGACAGTTGAAAAAAAGTTAAAAAAAGCTGAGGAGGCTAAAAATAACTATAAGAATGCTATCGATAATTTAGCTCAAAGTGAATATAAAGTAGCAATGGAAGCAGAATATAAGAGTAGCGCTAGAAACTTAGATGAAAAAAACTTAAAAACTTTACAAAATACGATAACCAAATATCGAGAATACGTTGAAAGTTTTAAACAAAGGATTTTAGATGGGGGAACTTTTTATGGTAAGAACTTATCTAAAGCGATAAAATCATCTTCTCTATCAATTGAACCAGACACAAAGGAATCTGATATAAAAAAGAATTTTGTTAAATATAAATTAACTAATTTATCAGGAAGTAAAGCAGTAGTAATTGATGAAAAAGATAAATTTTATAAATATTTAAAAAGTATCTGTAAAGATACTGGTGGTGAAGAAAGCCAAAAGAGTAAACTTGATAATGTTTTAAAAAATGCAAAACCACCAAAAGAAGATAATCCACTCAATAATGGTAATAGTTCAATTAGTTCAGCTAATGGTTATGGCAGCAGTACTACTAGTAGTGAAAAAGTTAGTAATTTTGAGGCTGGTAATTTTGATAAAAATAAAACTGCAAGTAAGTTTATGAATTATTTTAATAGTATGGGATCATATTTAAAATCAATTACTAATCTTAAAAATATTTTTAATGGTGAAAATAGTCGCGATACTTTATACATGTCAGAATATATAACAGAAATGTTTAGTTATTACACAATTAATAAAGATGAAAAAAATCTTGCGGGAAAAGAGGTAAGTGCTAATCCTTTTTATCGAAGTGAAGTTGAATATATTTTATGTGGCATGGATACGCCTCAGGAAAATATAGATGCGATAAAATCTAAATTGTTTACAACGCGCTTTGTACTTAATTTACTTTATGCTTTTACAGATACAGATATCAATACTTTTGCAAGAAATACAGCTGCTGCAATTTCTGGTTCAATGCCATTTATGATTCCGGTAGTAAGAACGATTATAGTTTGTGGATTTGCTCTTGGCGAAAGTACGATCGACGTAAAAGAACTGATGGCGGGTAATGATGTGGCGTTTTTAAAAACTAACGATACTTTTATGTTTAAACCTGATAAATTTGGACAAGAGGTTATAGACTATGCAAAAGAAGAAGTAATAAAAGCTACAGAAGGGGGAATCGATGATATTACAAGTACTGTTCTAGGAATTTCTAGTAATGGAATTGATAGTATTGGTAGTAGTTTAAATACATATATTGATAAAGTAAGCTCAGATATTGTTCAAAATATCGAAAGTACTATCTCTTCAGCTCTATTTGCAAAAGCTGAACAAATTATTTGTGACTATCAAGAATCAACAGAAGCAGAAATTGAGGCACAATTAAATAACATTTTAAGTGAGATAAAAAATAGCAATCTTGGCAGTAATATAAGTGATAGGGTAAAAGATAATATATTTTCTTTAATACCTATAAAAACAATATCAGAAAAAATATTAACAACAAAAAAAGAATATCTTGATGAAAAAATTGATTTATCAAAAGCATTAGAAGATGTAAATAATCAAATTAAACTTATGATAGAAAATATGAGTGGAAATATAACTGATTTAGTAAAAGAAAATATATCAGGAGTAAGTGAAGAATTAAAAAACCAGATTCAAGAAATAGCTGATAATTATAGTGATGATTTTAAATCTGCGGCAACCGAAGAAATTAATAAAGCATTTGATAAATTTAATCAGTCAATTTCATCAAATACTACAGATACATCAAAAAAAGGAAATAGTTCAGCTGGGGCTGGTTTTACGATGAACTATAAAGAGTATTTAAAATTATTTGTATTATTACAAAATTTTGATAACAGTGATAAAAATTCTCAACGTGATGCAATGTTACAACGAACAGCAAATTTAATTGGCATTAATTTGAATAAAAACGATAAATCAAGTAATGACCTTGCCAAGATGTATACAATTATTTCTATAGGTGGTAATGTCGAAGTAGAAACTACTTTTTTAAATATACCAATTATCGAAAATGAAAAAGGACAAAAAGACTTTGATTTTAAAAATATAAGTGAAAAATCAAAAAAATTAAATTATGAAAGTGTAAGAGGATATTAAGATGAGAAAATTATTTAAATTATTGATTTGTTTAGGATGTATCCTAACAATAACCGGATGTAACAGTGATGATAAAGAAGATAAAGATAATCAAAATAATGAGACAGAAGAAGTAGAAAATAATCAAGATGATAAAATAACTAGTAAATATTTTGAAGGTTATGAAAAAGAATATGAACTTAATGTAATGTATTATAAAATAAAACTTCCTATTAATTATAAGTCAACTAATAATAGTCAACGTTCTGATTCTATTAAGATGATTACTAAAGATGGAAAAGAGTTAGGAGCTTTAATAACTACTACTGAAATATATGAAGAATTAAATCCGAATTTTACGATTAATAATATTCGTGAAGAATTTAAAAGTGATCGTAATTCAAAATTAAGATTAATTTATCCAAGTGAAGCTGAAACAGTTTATAATGATCAACCTGTGGAAACTACGGTAGGTAATCGAAAAGCTTTACTAGATAAAGGAATTGCTACAGATTCAGGCGGTGAAGTATGTAAATATGCTGTGTACCACTTATTTTTAGATGATGAAAATAAGATACCATGTGAGTTCTTTGTTGGTTCAAATGAAATAGAACCTGATGAATTAGCAAAGATTGCTGAAGAAATGATAGGTACGATCGAAGAAAACGATTAGATAAATGGGGGAAAGTAAATGAAGACTAGAAGAGAATTAGGATCAGTCACAATTGAAGCAACCATCGCTTTAACAATGTTTATGTTTGCTTTTCTAGGAATTACTTCTCTTTCAACATTAGTCAGAGCAGAAAGTAAAGTTCAATATGCATTGAATCAAACAGCTAAAGAACTTTCACAATATATGTATATCTTTTATCGCGCTGATAATACTGGAGATACGACTAAACCGGTTGATGATTTGATCAGAGAAACCGGAGAATTTACTAATATGATTAAAAATGCTTCTAAAGATATTGAGTCTAGCGGTGAATCATTTTCAAAAGATCAGGTAACTGCTGATCTTTTGAATACTATCAACGATGTTAAAGACGATGTCCAAAATATATTGGAGGCGGGAAAATCATTAGCCAATAGATATAAGTCAGTAGCTGAAAATCCCACCGAAGTATTAAATGCAATATATTCGATCATTAAAGGTGAAGTTAAAAATATAGTTAGATCTAAAGTAATTGCACCAGTTGTAGCTAATATTTTGATGCCTAAATATTTAGAAACGGGTGAAAAAAGTGCTGATGAATTTTTGGAAGATATGGGTGTAACAAATGGTATGAGTGGCCTAAATTTTTCTCTTTCGAGTATTATGGAAGATGGTCGAACCATTAATCTAACAGTAGTTTATACAGTTGATTATAAAATTCCTTTAATTGGTGATCGCCAGTTTGTTTTTAAACAAACGGCTAGTACTGCTGCCTGGTCAAAAGAGACAAAATTAACTGAAATCAAATCAAGTATTTGGGATAAACCACCGTTAAAAAGAGGTAAAGAAATAGTCGAAAATATAAAAAAAGAGAATGCTGCTTTAGCAGTAAACACTAATAAAACATATGGTTTTGATCTGTATGATAAAAATACGAATACATTTACGCAAATTATTTCTATAAACACTCAAGATCCCTCTTATGTCTTAAATAGTGAAGGAAATGGAATATCATTAAACGAAGCTAATTTTAAAAAACAGATAAAAAAAGAAGCGAGTTCGTTAAATGAATATATGCAAAAAACAGAAACGGTAAATATGGAAAATGGAAGTGTCTTAAATGTAGATGCCAAAGGTAAAAATGGAGTAATTCAAATCTATATTCCTAAAGACAGTAATCTTAAAGAAACTGCTCAAAAATATGCGAATGAAGTTGCAAAGGAATATGATGGAATAACCATAAAAGTTAGTTATTATGAAGAATAGGGAGGATAGAGTCGATGGAATTATTAATGATAATTTTAATTATGTTATTTTTATATATTTTTTCCTCAAGCTATCTCCAATATGATGAGTTAAAGAATGAATTCAATTTTCAAATAAAAGATTGTTTTAAAATAAATAAGGAGAATGTTTTAGTATTTGTTCAAATATTATTATTAGGTATATTTGGATATTGTATGTTTGCTGATTTGAATCTAGATTATACAGGTTTATATAAATATGTAATTGTTATTACAATTATATTTCTTGCAGTAATTATCGATATAAAAAAACGAATTATACCTAATAAACTATGTGTTATTTTATTACTGGTAGTAATGTTGTTTGATTGCTATCAAATATTTTTACAATTAGAGAATGCAAAAGTATTTAGTTTGTCCTTTTTGTTTGGTGGAGGAATTGCTTTTGTTATTTTCTTTATTTCAATGCTGATTTCGCGTGGTGGTATTGGTGCTGGTGATGTCAAATTAATTACCATCATCGGTTTATGTGTTGGAAGTACAAATATATTAAATGTAATATTTTATACATTACTAGCTTCCTTTATTTATTCAATTGTTATGCTGGTATTAAGAAAAGTTAAACTTAAAGATTTTATTGCAATGGCACCATTTATTTATATTGGCATGCTGGCGAATTTTGTCATTAGTTTAATATAGGAGGAAGAATCGTGAATAAGGATATACGATATATTACAATTTTAATAATTGGAATATCTTTGCTTGGAATAATCAGTTTTGTAAAAAATTTTAATAATGTTGATGCTGCGTATAATGAAAATGTTGCTCTTGGTGATAAAGCATATAAAAAAGAAATATATATTGATGCTATTGAGTATTATAGTGAAGCTGTTAATAGTAAACCCTCTAATATGGATATAAGACTTAAACTCGCTGATTCATATCTTAAATTAGGTAATAATAGCCAATTTGAAACAATATTAAAAAATACTATCGATCTTGACGCTGAAAATGAAACAGCTTATTTGAAATTAGCAAAATATTATGCGAAAACAGAAAACTATCAAGAAGCTTATAAAACACTTTTAGATGCTAAAAATGTAAAAAATCGCAAAGAAATAGATGAACTTTTAGAATCATATAAATCATTTTATCGTGTAGTTGGAGCATATGTGGATGATGTCAAGCAATGGCGTAATAGTTATTTACCAATAAAAAAAGGTGAAACCTGGGGGTTGTTGAATAATACGGGTAATCTTGTAATCGAAAGTATTTATCAAGAGATAGGATGTTTTAGTAATGAAGAAAAAGTAACACCCGTTTATGATGGCAGTCAATGGTATTACATAGATGAAAATGGTTATAAGAAATTAGTTGGCGATCATGAATATAGTTATTTGGGTAATTTTGCTAATGGCTATGCTCCAGCTTGTTATAATGAAAAATATGGCTGGATAGATCGTGATTTTAATGAATATAAGATGGAATACGATTATACTACAGCATTTTGCAATGGTATAGCAGCAGCTAAAAAAGGTGATAAATGGGCTTTGATTGATAAAAACCTAAAACAGCTGACAAAGTTTAAATTTGATGAAATAGTATTAGATGAAAATGGTTTTTGTGCTAATGGTGAAAGTATCTTTGTAAAAGAGAAGGATAAGTATTATTTAATTGATGGAGATGGAAAAAGAATTGGAAAATTAGAATTTGATGATGTTAAAGCATTTAATGGGAATCAATATGCAGCAGTAAAAAAAGGCAATGAATGGGGTTATGTTAATACAGAGGGGAAATTGGCGATCAAATATCAGTATGAAGATGCGTGTTCTTTTGCAAATGGTGTTGCAGGATATAAGGATCATGGTGCCTGGGGTGTAATCGATCAAAACAACGAGGTTATTTTAGTACCAATGTTTAATGAGGTTAAGACAATGAATAGTGATGGAATTTTAGCGGTAAAAAATGAAGAAATTTGGCAATGTGTTCAATTATACGCTTTTATGAAATATGATTAGGGGGAGTTAGATGATTGATTTAAAAAATAAGTTAAATATGGATCGAAATTTTTTAGAATATAAATTTGATATCGATGATCGTATAGATACATTTTGTGAAGGAATGATAAAAAATAATGAAATACGTGGATTATTGCCCATTTCATTTCAACAAATAGATAGTGAAAAGTATTATAGTTTTGATACGACAGGCTTAATATCTTTAAGTAATCTTTTAAATGATCCTATTAATAAAGAGCAGTTAATTAATATTTTTATTAATATTATTGAAATTTTAGAAAATGTTAGTGAATATATGATTGAAAAAAAATATCTGCTTTTACAAATTGACAAAGTATATGTAAGCCAAGAAAAAAATACCGTAAATTTAGTTTGTTTGCCTATAGAAAATATTGCCAACACAACGGACTTTAGTGAGTTTATAAAATATATTTTAATCATGGCAAAGTATCAAAATAATGAAGATACAAGTTATGTAACTAAAATACTGAACTTTATAAATAGCAGATCTAAATGTTCATTAATAGATATTAAATCATTATTATTAAGTATAAAAAACGAGCAGATAATATTATCTAGAAATATTCCAAACCAAAAAATTATTGAAAAAAAACCAAAAAATATTCCAGTAATGCAGGAAATACCAAAAAAAGAACCTATCACTACTTTAGTTAGAGAAGAAGAAATTGAAGAATCAAAAAGCAAAAGAATTGATGGTATTCCTACATTAAAAAGAACCGAAAAAAAGAAAGAAAATAAAAATGTAAAAAAGAAAAATAATTTTTCATTGTTTAAAAAACAAACACTTAAAAAAGCTAAGAAAAAAAGCTCCATTCCAACTTTAACTAAACGAAAAGAAGCAAAGGTCAATAATGAAATTAACCGAAATATCGAATTAACATATGATAAAAACATTCAATCTGGAAATTTTAATGGTACCACAATTTTAGGCCAGAATGATGGAACAACAGTTTTATCAGCAGGAACAACCGTGCTTTCAGTAAATCAATTAAATAATATAAAATATGCAACGATTACAAGAGTAGCTAATGGTCACAAAGTAGAAATTGGAAAAATGATTTTTAATATTGGTACAGATGAAAACTTTAATGATTTTGTAATTAATAATAATACGGCAGTAAGTAGAAAACATGCGGAAATACATTATGAAGATGGTAAATATTATATCTTAGATCTAAATTCAACAAATAAAACAATAGTTGATGGAACGATCATTAAACCAGGATATAAATTTGAATTATTTTCAGGAAGCAGAATAAAACTTGCTGATGAAGATTTTATATTTGAAATGTAGGTGATGTCTAGATGAATGATAATTTTATAAGAACAGGATTTATGGAAGGTGTAGGTTATATTTTTTCTAATTTTTTTGAGTATTTTAAATTATTTTTATTTACTATTATAAATGGATTAATTATTTTGATTTCCAGTAAAATTCCTTATTTTGGAGAATTAATAGTAGTTATACTAAATATTTTAACATTAGCTTTTATTCCCTATGGAATTACTTTAATTGTTTGTGATATTAAGATAGACTTTTCTATTTATCAAAAATATATTAATTTTTTATCAGTTGGGATAAAAAAAGAAGTACTTATGCAATTTTTAAAATTAATTTTAATTTTAGGATCAATGATTATAATTGTTGCAGTGATTGTTGGAGTGATTTTTAATCAACGAGCCAGCTTAATAGAAACAATATCTCTTATATTTAGTATCTTAGTTTTATTGATAGTATTAATGGCATTCATGACTATAAAAATTATCACCACATTGTATTTAAAATTAATATGTTCGATTTATGAAGATGATAATTTAGAATTTTATCAAAATAATTTAAAAAAATATCGTTATATTTTTTTATGGAATTTTGTACCAATTATTAATATTGTAAGTTTATATGTGATATGTACGATTTTTTCAAAGGATATAAAGAAATATTTTGATTTATAATATTTTTTATTTTATACAATTAAGGACTTATAGTATGTTTTTAATTATTATAAGTCCTCGAGGAGGAAAGATGAAATTTAATTATGGTTATTGCAGCGATATAGGAATTGAAAAAGAGATAAATGAAGATAGTTTATTGATAAGTAGTGCCATTACATCTAAAGGAAGAATTTTTCTAGCTTTAGTGTGCGATGGGATGGGTGGTTTATCTAATGGTGAGTTAGCAAGCGGGACAGTAATAAAACGTTTTTCTGACTGGTTTGTTGAAGATTTGCCGATAATGTTGAAAAATAAGTTTTTTAAATTAGATAATCTGCAAGATCCGCTTACTAGAGTTTTAAAAGAATTAAACCAAAGTATTTTATTTTATGGACGTCACAATAAAATAAATTTAGGAACTACAGCTACAGGAATAGTTGTTTTCAATAATCGATATCTTATCTTTCATGTTGGAGATACCAGAATATATCAAATCAATCAAGAAATTGTTCAAATAACCGAGGATCAAACGTGGTTAAATGATGTTTTAAAACACAATACTTTTAGTAAAGAAGAAGCTTATAAGGATCCTCGAAAAAATGCTTTATTACAATGTATTGGCGCATCTAAAACAGTAATACCTGATTTCTACTATGGTGAAGTAGGAAATGGTGACTTATATTTAATTTGTTCAGATGGTTTTAGACATATGGTAAATAAAGATGAAATATTTAAAGAACTTATTTTTAAATCATTTGTATCAAAAGAAGAAATTACTAATAAATTGCAAAAGTTGGTTGAACTTAATAAAAAAAGAAATGAAACAGATAATATAACTGCTCTGGCATTTCAATGTTATGAGGAGGAATGATTTTGGCTAAAATTGGAAGCTTTATTGATAATAAATATGAAATATTAAAAAAAATAGGACAAGGAGGGATGTCAGTTGTTTATTTAGCGATGGATAAACGTTTAAATAAACAATGGGCAGTAAAAGAATTACAAAAATGTACTACAAATGCTAATAACGAAGTCATAATCCAAAGTGCAATAGCTGAAGCAAACATGATCAAGAAATTAGACCATCCTGCACTACCTAGAATTGTCGATATTATTGAAGATGATCAAGTCATTTATGTTGTCATGGATTACATCGAAGGTGAAACATTAGAATATGTTGTAAATAATCAAGGTGCTCAAAGTCAGGAGTTAGTCATCGATTGGGCAAAACAATTAACAGGTGTACTTTATTATCTGCATACTAGAAAACCGCCGATAATCTATCGCGATATGAAACCGGGAAATGTAATGTTGAAGCCGGATGGAAATATTAAAGTAATTGATTTTGGAATAGCTCGGGAATATAAAGAACTAAATGTAAATGATACAACATATTTGGGAACAAGAGGATATGCCGCACCAGAACAATTTGGCGGGAAAGGACAGACAGATGCACGTACAGATATTTATTGTTTAGGCATGACTTTGTATCATTTGATCACTGGTCAAAATCCCACTGAGCCGCCATATAAGATTTATCCCATTAGATATTGGAATCCTGCATTATCAGGAGGATTAGAAAATATTATTCAAAAATGTATTCAACTAAATCCTGAAGATCGCTACCAATCTTGTGCTGAATTATTGTATGCTTTAGAACACTATGAGGAAGAAGATGATTTGTTTAAAGCAATGCAAAAGAAAAAAATGAAGAAATTTATTCTTTCTAGTATATTTACAATTATTTTTTTGCTTGCAGGGATAACTGCTATTTTAATAAGGAATGGCTTAAATGAATCGAATTACAACAATAATCTATCATTAGCGGAAAAAGCTACTGATAGTATTACAAAGCGTACTTATTGTATTAAAGCAATAAGCATATTGCCACAAAATAGTGAAGCGTATGAAAAACTCGTTGAAATTTATAAAGACAATAATACCTTTGATATAGATGAAGCAGCAGAATTTAAAGAAGAAGTAGTACAGTATTTGCCAAGTCTACAAAAATCAAAAGATTATGGTCGAATAGCTTTTGAAATAGGAAGATTATATTGGTATTACTATGATTATGGTGATAATGATCCTAATAGTACCCAAATAACAAAAATGATCAATTCAATTAGCTGGTTTAACGATGCGATAAATAATAGTGATGAAAATAGTGATTATCATGTAACAGCACAGATATATTATAAAATTGGAACTTTTTATAAAGAATTACAAGTAAAGATAAATGAGGGAGCTTCCATTAAAGGAATATTTAATTCTTATTTTCAAGATTTAGAAGAACTTTTAAAACTTGTTGATAGTAAAAAAGAAAGTGAAATAATCAAGTTGGAAACATATAAACTGATTTTTAATTCGATTGAAAATTATATTCATGATTTTGTATCTGATGGTATTGAAAAAAAAGAACTCATTTCAATATATAATGATGTTGGAAAAAAATTAGATATGATCGATCCTTCTTCAAAAAAGACAGCAGAAATGAAAGAATATATCATTAGTCGAAACGAGGCTGTGTATAAAATAATCGAAAATGCTTATTTGATAGAAGAAAAGGTGGTGGAATAATGGAAGCTTCAACATTTGCAGTTGTTTCAATAGGCTGTTTTGTATTATCAATAACTTTTTTAATAGTGACTATTTTTTTATATTTTCATTACGATATAAAAGAAGTATATAATTTTTTAACTGGAAAAACTGCTTTAAGCGAAATAAACGAAATTAGTAAAGGTACGTATATTAATAAAAGAAAATCAGGTCTTGTTATTTCTAAAGATGAAAATAAGACGGTAGAGATATCATCTGATAATATGACAAGAGTGTTATCAGAGAAAGAAACAACTATTTTAGATAATTCAACGATTGAATTAATGAATCAAAGAATTGATGAAGAAATAATATTTATTTTGGAAGAAACAGAAATGGTAATTAATACTAAAGAAATAATAGCAGAGGTGAAAGGATAATGAATAAAATAAAAAAAATCATTAGTTTATTTTTAGTAATTACTAATATATTTTTAAATATTAGAATTACTAATCTTAATGCTTTAGAAGAAAAACACGATTTTAGTATAAATGATATAGAATCTGTCGTAATAGAGAATAATCTCCTGTTAGTAACAATGAAAAATAGTGATGACTATCAGTATGCTTTGGTTTCTGATGAAGATGAAACACCAATATATCAAAATGAATCAGAATTTGAAGTTGCAGAAAATAAAAATTATATTTTATATGTAAAAAATGCGCATAATGAACAAATTGAAGCAAATATCGATACAATTGCTCCTGTTCATAGTAATTTGAATTTAAAATATAGTGAATATGATAATGAAACACGAATGTATAATAAGGCGGAAGTATCATTTAATATTTCTAAAGATACTTGTATGTATAGGGTTTTTAATTCATCAGAAGAAAAAATTGATGAAAAAAATATTAATTCAGATAATTTAAACGTTATATTAAATTTTAGAAGCAATGGTAAATATGAAATTATGTTAATTGATGAATTCAATAATATGTCTTCATTTAATGTTGAAGTATTAGGTATTCAAGAAAAACTGCCTCAGATAAAAACTAATATAACATCAGATAAAGTAGTTGTAAAAGATAATAAGACGTGGGCTAAGTCATTTAATGTTGAAATAAATTTTGATGATGAATTGGAAGAAAATACTTTTTTAATAGAAGATTATTATTACTCATTAGTAAAAGATGGCGAAGAAAACTGTTTTCAAAGTGATAATAATTTTAATGTTTATCAAAATGCTACATACTTATGTCAAATAGAAAGTAAAGAAAGCGGAATTATTTTATTTGAACCGCTAAATATAGAAATTGATAGTATTGATAGTACAGCACCAGAATTTGAAGAAAAAGCTTATGAATTTGATGAAGATAAAGGTTTTTTAACAATATTTGCTAGTGATGAAGGGGTGGGAATAGAAAAATATGTCTCATCATATCATAACGATAAAAATCAAGTAAAAGAACTAGAAAGTAAGGATGGCAAATTTAAACTTATTGATATCCCCGATAAAGAGCTTACAGTCGAAGTATTTGATCAATTAGGCAACAGTAGTGAAATCATGATCGATAGAGAAAAGCCAATAATTTCAAATGTCAATTTAATGTATTATAATATTGTAACCAATTCTAATGAAGAGTCATATGGAAAAAGGGCAAAAGTTGAAATAGAGGCATCTGATCAACAATCTGAGAAACTCAGCTATGCTTGTAGTGGAACTGATGATATTAATAATATAAAGTTTAATAACAATAATACTTTTTATTTTGATGAAGAAGGAATTTACTATTTTTATGCAAAAGATGAAGTTGGTAACATCAGTGAGGCTAAAAAATTAAAGATCAATATTGATAATGAAGCACCAATCATTAATAATTATGAAATTATTAATATGTTTGCTGAAAATAGTAAATATTCAAATCAAAAAAAAGGATTTATGATCAAAGTTGAAGCTAGTGATGATGGAGTAGGTATAGCTGAATATGGTTTTGCTATTTATCAAAAAGGCCATGAGCCGGTTTTTGAAAAGGGTAAGAATAATGGAAGTTTTGAAAAAACAGTTTTAGAAAATGGAACATATTATATTGAAGTAAAGGATATGTTAGGAAATACGGTTAAAAGCGAAGCTATTGAAATTACGGGTATTGATAATCTTGCACCAATTGTTGAAGAAGCTGTTTTAACTGCAGAAAACGGACAACTTTATTTTGACGAATTAGGTACTTATGCTAATTCTAATATCATTGTTACTATTCCAATTAAGGATAACAAAGATCAGCCCAGTGCCGTATCAGGACTTAAAGAATCTCCAATTTTAAAAATTAAATTTGTAGAAAATAATCAAGAAACAATTTTAGAATATCAGGGAAAGAAAGTTGGAAATAGTGATAATTATATTTTTGAAATAGATAAAAAAAATACTAATTTTACAATGGCTTTAATTGCTGTTGATAACGTCGAAAATACTACGTATATTGAAAACCTGGAATATAAATGTAACGGTGAACAATTGAATGTCCCTATTCTAATTGATGATAAAAGTCCTGGATTAGAAGTTTTCGTAGATAATTCAAATATTATTGAATTTGATAATAAAATATGGTTTTGCAAAGATCTTGATATTAGTTATAGTGTTAATGATTTAATTGAAAATAGTGACAGTTCGGGTATTAAAGAATTAATTATTAAAGTAAACGGTAGAGATTATATCAATAATGCTTATTTAGATAAGAATGTTTATAATATAGATAATATTTTAAATACAAGCGATTTATCAGCTTATTATAATAAAGATTCTGGAAAATTAGTAATTGAAATCATTGTAATTGATAAAGCTGGCAATCAAGCCGAAAAATCATTGACATTATATCGTGATTTTAGAGCTCCAGAAGTTGAAAAAGTGACAATCAAAAAGGCTGGTGAAAAAGGAAAATTATTCTTTTTTGAAGCAAATAAGTTTTATTGTGCTGATGATTATGTTGATATAGTTGTAAAATTAAATGATACTTATGAATATAATTCAAGCTCTGGAATAAATGCAGAAAAAACAGTTTTAAATATTGTTGATAGTACAGGAACAATTCTTCAAAAAATAAAGGCTTATGATGTTGGTGATAATAAAGAAACATATACTTTTAGAATTGAATTGACAAATAAATTTTTTAGTGCCTATATCCAAACAGAGGATAATTTAGGACAAAAAATAACAACTGAAGAATTAGGGAAAAAGATTATTGAAGCTAATGAAAGAGGATTTGAAAATATTATTATTGATAATCAAAATCCTGTAATCAGTCCAATAAAAGTAGAAGGAACAGTAAAAACGATCAATCAAAAAGAATGGCTTAATCAAAACACGACAATAAGTTATACAATTAGTGATATTAGTAATGGACAAGATAGTTCAGGATTATCTACTGTTGATGTTGAAGTGAATGGTAAGATCATTAGTGAATTGTGTTATGATTTATCTAAGAAAAAAAGAGATAAATTTGCTGCTACGTTTAATACTGATTTTCTGCAAAGCGAAGAAGATGGAAAAATAGCAGTGAAGATAATTGTTAAAGATAACGCTGGAAATATATCACAAATAGAGCGGGTGATTTATCGGGATTTAGATGCTCCAGTTTTAGAAACTAAGTATGATAATTATAACGCAGATAATACTTTTACAGATTTTTATAAAGAAAATAGAGTTTTAACATTGAATGTAAAAGAGATAAACTTTGATGCTGATTTAATGGATGTAATAGTTAGTAAAAATGGTAATCTTGAAAGACTAAAATTGCAGTGGCAATTAGTTTCTGGCAATGAAGATACTATTAATGCTGTTTATCAAACAAAGATAATATTTAATGAAGATGCTGATTATGAAGTATATATAAGCGGAAAAGATATGATGGGGTTTGATTTAAATAAACCATTTACAAACAAGTTTGTTTTAGATAAAACAAAACCGGTATTGAATATATCATATGATAATTATAGTGCTAAAAATAATAACTATTTTAATCAATCTAGAACAGCTACTATTACGATCGATGAACATAATTTTGATCCAAGTAGAGTCAATATTATCAGCAGTGCTATTGATGATGGGGTTACAAAAGCATTTCCTAAAATAAGCAGCTGGACAAGAAATAATGATAAAAATATTGCAACTATAAAATATGATCAAGATGCACTCTATAGTTTTGACATCGAGTATATTGATAAAGCTGGAAATAAAATGGATGATTACAATAAAGATGAATTTTATATTGATAAAACAGCGCCAGAGTTAATTATAAGTGGTGTTGAAGCAAATTCGGCAAATTCTGGTGAAGTAAAACCTGCTGTTTTAGGTAAAGATACTAATTATGATATAAATGAATTAAATATCAGTTTAATTGGTGATCATCGTGGAACTATGGAAATTGGGGGTACTAGAACCCCTCAGACAAATGGGGAAATATTTGTTTTTGATGATATGTTGCATGAAAAAGAAAATGATGATGTATATATGATACAAGCATCATTAAGCGATAAAGCTGGTAATAAATCAGAAACAAATATTATGTATTCAGTTAATCGCTTTGGATCAACATATGTTTTTTCTGATAAATTATTAAAGATTCTTAATCAGCATTATCATAAAAATAGTCAAGAAATAGTATTTGATGAATTGAATGTTAATCGATTAATTGAAACATCAGTTAAGATAAGTATTAATGGACAAATCAAAGAATTGAAAAAAGATGTTGATTATGCTTTAGTTCAAACCAATGAAGGAGCATGGTATAGATATACATATGCATTAAAATCAGAGTTATTCGAAAAAGATGGTGCATATAGAATAATAACTTCATCTGTGGATGAGGCAGGGAATTTAAATGAAAATATTATTGAAAATAAAAATGCTGATATTAGTTTTATAATTGATAAAACAGCTCCAACAATTGCAGTACATAATTTAAAATCTAATAATATTTATGATGAAACTGTAAAAAAAGTCGAGTTATCAGTAGAGGATAATTTGATGATAGACAAAATTGAGGTTTTATTAAATGATAAAAATATAAATGTAGATGAAGTTAATGAAAATAATTTTATAGTTTCAATTCCTGAAAAAAATAGAACACAAAATTTAAAAATTGTTGTTCTAGATAAAGCTGGAAACAAAAGTACCAAAGAAATAAATAATTTTACAATATCTAGTAATTTCTTTGTACGCTGGTATTTGAATAAACCATTATTTATTAGCAGCTTAGCTATACTTGCTTTATTAATAGCGATGATCATATTTGTGTATTTAAAAAGAAATAAAAAAGAGTAATTATCATGAAATTTAAGTGAAACATACTAGAATCTCCTAGTATGTTTTTTCAAATAAAAAAATCGATTTTTAATCGACTTCTTTACAAGATTCTCTTTCAATTAAAACACAAGGTAAAGTTATTTGCACTGGTGTAGGTGAAGAATATTTACTTAAAAGATTATATACAATGTTAGCACCATATTCCCCCATTAAATCAGCCGGTGCAAAGACTGTAGTTAAAGGTGGTGTTGTAAAGCTGGCAGCTTTAATATCATCAAAACCAATTAATGAAATATCTTCAGGAACTCTAATGTTGCGTTCTTGTAAAGCTCTTAAGGCACCAATTGCAATGGGATCACTGGCACAAAATATTGCAGTCGGTAAATCACCTTGATTAATCATATCGATCATCATCGTATAACCAGACTCATTGGAAAATTCCCCTTCCAATAGATATGGTTCGTAAATGATGTTATTTTGATTACAAAAATCAATGAATACTTCTTTACGATTATCATGGTATAAAACACTATCATCTACATATTCTTTTCCACCCAAAAAACCTATTTTCTTATGATTTAAAGCTTTTAAATATTTTAAGGCATCAGTTACCGCTTTATTAAAATCTAAAGTAATTGTACTGTCTTCATGATTTGGACTTATCATGTCCAAAAAAATAATTTTGTTTGAAATTTTTTTAAATTGAACAATTTCACGATCATTAAACTTACCAATACAAATTAAACCGTTAACATTTTTTAGAGCTTCAAGATAATTTTGATCAGATCTAAAAGTACGGATTACACTAATTTGATTTTGTAAACAAAAATTTTCAATTCCTTGTCTGATTTGTAAATAATATGGGTCATCAATTTCTTGTTGTAATGAATACCATTGAACAATTCCCAAGGTAAAATCATTTTTAGTAGCTTTTCTTTTTTTTGTATAATTTAATTTTTTGGCCGCATTAAAAACAGCACGTCTTGTTTCCTCTGGAACTGATAATGTTTTATCGTTGTTAAGAATTCGTGAAACAGTAGCGCTAGAAACATTTGCAAGATTGGCAATATCTTTAATTGTAGCCATGCTTTTCCTCCTTATCTGTTTTGTAATATTATACCCTATTTTTTGTTATTATAAAAGTTTCAGTAGAGAAATTATTTTTATAATATATGGCAATTAGGATATCTAGTATGTAAATTTTATCATCGCTGCAGCAATAGCTGTAATGATTATTTATTATAGTTATATTATAATTAATAAGTAAAATTTAGTCAACTAATAGGTAAAAATTTACTTATATTTTAGTGAAAATAATTGACAATTTACTATATAAACGATAAAATAAAACTGTCTATAAGAGAGGAGAAAATATATGAATCATGAAATAAATCAATTGATCCAGTTTGCTTTGGATAAAGAAATGATAACAGAAGATGAATGTGATTATTCAGTAAATTTATTATTGGATTTATTAAAGGAAGATAATTTTGAATATGAAGGAATCAACGAACATTTTCCATTAGCTGCGCCAATTTTAGAAAAATTACTGGATAAAGCAGTAGTAAAAGGATTAATTGAAAATGATGTTACAAGTCGAGATTTATTTGATACTAAGATAATGAACTGTATCATGCCACGCCCTCATACAGTCATTGAAACATTTAAACAAAAATATAAAATCAATCCGCAATTAGCTACTGATTATTATTATCGACTATCAATTGCTTCAAACTATATCAGAAAAAGTAGAACAGATAAAAATATTCGCTGGAAAAAATATATTAAATATGGAAATATTGAAATCTCTATTAATTTATCTAAGCCAGAAAAAGACCCTAAGGAAATCGCAAAAGCTAAATTAGTTAAATCAAGCGGTTATCCTAAGTGTTTACTATGTAAAGAAAATGTTGGATTTGAAGGAGATTTAAATCGTGCGGCTAGGCAAACGCATCGAATCATTCCCTTAAAATTAGAAACCGGGAATTATTATTTACAATATTCACCATACGTATATTATGATGAACACTGTATAGTTTTTAATGAAGAACATAAACCGATGGTAATCAATGAAAATACTTTTAAGAATTTATTTTCATTTTTAGATATTTTTCCTCATTATATGATTGGTTCAAATGCGGATTTACCAATTGTCGGAGGATCTATTTTATCTCATGATCATTATCAAGGGGGCAAGTACGAATTTCCGATTCAAAGCGCTGAGGTATTGAAAACATTAAAGTGTGATAAATTTCCCCATACGCTCATTGAGATCGTAAAATGGCCTTTATCAACAATTAGACTAACTTCAGAAAACAAAGAAGAATTGATTCAATTATCAAATGATATTTTAAATTACTGGCGTGAATATAGTGAACCGATCTTAGATATTATTGCTTATAGTGATGATACCCCACATAATACGATCACTCCGATTGCAAGGATGAAAGGTGATAAATACCAAATTGATTTAGTATTAAGAAATAATCGTACTAGTGAAAAATATCCTGATGGTATTTTTCATCCGCATCAAGAATCTCATCATATTAAAAAAGAAAATATTGGTTTAATAGAAGTAATGGGGTTGGCTATTTTACCAGCACGATTAAAAGATGAATTAAAATTATTAGGTGATTGTTTACTCAACAAAGCGAATATTAATGATTATCCAGAATTAGAAAAGCACCGTGACTGGTACCAAGATTTAATTAATAACTATGATTTTAGTGAAGAAAATGTTGAAGAAATCTTAAAAGAGGCAGTAACAAGCAAGTTTGTCATGGTTTTAGAGGATGCGGGGGTATTTAAAATGGATGATCAAGGAATTGATGGTTTGACTAATTTTGTTAATTTAGTATTGGAAGGAGAATAAGATGATTCAAGTAATAAAAAAAATTGACGAGCAAATTGATTTGATAGAAATGAAAAATGATGAATTAACAGTGGTCGTTTCTAATTATGGCTGTACGGTCATAAAAGTATTAATGAAGGATAAAAATGACAATATTGATGATGTTGTCTTAGGGTATGATGATTTTAGTGATTATCAGACTAAAGATGCCTATTTAGGGGCTTTAGTAGGAAGAACTGCTAATCGTATTGGTAAAGGTAAGTTTACTTTAAATGATAAAACATATACATTACCAATTAATAATGGTCCAAATTCTTTACATGGCGGAATCAAAGGTTTTTCTTATCAAGTTTTTGACTATAAATTTGAAGGAGATAGTATTGAATTCAGTTATTTATCTAAAGATGGTGAAGAAGGATATCCTGGTAATTTAAATTTTAAAGCAATTTATACTTTGGATAAAAATACTTTAATAATTAGATATCTAGCTACTAGTGATGAAGATACGATTATCAACATTACTAATCACTCATATTTTAATTTATCTGGTGCTAAGGAAGATATCTATGATCATCAATTATTAGTTCATAGTGATAAATATGCATGTATCGATCCTGATGGCTTGCCAACTGGTGAATTTGCTAAAGTAAAAGGAACACCATTTGATTTTAATACAATGACTAGAATTGGTGATGTTATCGATAGTGATGATGAACAGATCAGATTAGGAGCTGGATTTGATCATCCATTCATTTTTAATCAAGATAAAAATCAAGCTGAATTATATCATCCAGCAACAGGTCGAAAATTGACTGTAAATACAACTCTTCCTGGAGCGCAAATATATACAGCTAATTATTTAGATGGTCGAATTGGTAAATATGGTATTAGTTATCCACGACGCTATGCAGTATGTATTGAAACGCAGAATTTACCAGATGCAATAAATATTGAAAAAGAACCAACAACAATTTTAAAGAAAGGTGAAACATATGATGAAACTACATCATATAAATTTGAGGTGATTGAATAATGATTAAAGCAACAATTGTAAAAGAAGATTTGAAAAATAATAAATATAACGATTTATTAAATGACATTTATGTTGATGAAAGTTTATTAGATTATCATCAAGCCCGTTATATCAAAGCAATCGAAAAATATATTGATCTATATGGAGATGAAGAAATAGAAATTTATAGCGCTCCTGGACGCAGTGAGGTTGGTGGAAATCATACTGATCACCAGCATGGATGTGTTTTGGCGGCAGCGGTCAATCTTGATGCGATTGCTGTAGTGGGAAAGGTAGAAAATACGATTAAAGTGCTATCAGATGATTTTGATATCGCACCAATTGATTTAAATGATTTAGAAAAAAAGGAAAGTGAAGTAGGGACATCAGAAGCCTTGATCAGAGGGGTATGTGCGCGTTTAAAAGAATTAGGATATGAAGTAGGGGGATTTAATGCATTTATTACTAGTGATGTTTTAATGGGAGCTGGATTGTCATCATCAGCTGCATTTGAAACAATCATAGGAACGATTATTTCTGGATTATACAATGATATGAAAATTGATCCAGTATTGATTGCTCAAGTAGGGCAGTATGCTGAAAATGTTTATTTTAATAAACCATGCGGTCTCATGGATCAATGTGCCAGCTCAGTTGGAAGTTTGATCAATATTGATTTTAAAGATGTTGAAAAACCGGTTGTTGTTAAAGTTGATGTTGATTTTTCTAAGTTTGGACATAGTTTATGTATCGTAGATACAAAAGGTTCTCATGCTGATTTGACAGATGAATATGCAGCAATTCCTAGTGAAATGAAAAAAGTGGCTAATTATTTTGGTAAAGAATTTTTACGTGAAGTTGATGAAGAAGCGTTTTTTAATGATATTGCGGGAGCAAGAGCAGCTTGTCAAGATCGAGCAGTGTTAAGAGCGATTCATCTATTTGCAGAAAATAAAAGGGTTGAAAAACAAGTTGAAGCATTAAATACAGGAGATTTTGAAGAATTTAAAAAATTGGTCAAAGCGTCTGGTGACAGTTCTTATAAGTTTTTACAAAATGTTTATGCAAACTGTGATGTGCAAAATCAAAGTGTTTCTATTGGTTTAGCGATGTCAGAAAAAATTATCGGTGATAATGGTGTTTGTCGAGTTCATGGTGGTGGATTTGCGGGAACGATTCAGGCATTTGTTAAAGATGAATTTGTACCTGTTTATAAAGAGAAAATTGAAAAAGTTTTTGGTAAAGATTCATGCCATGTATTAAAAGTACGCAAATATGGTGGAATGAAAGTATTATAGGAGCATGATAGCTCCTTTTACTTTTGAGCAGGCTGATTTTGTTAAAAAGTCTCGCAAGTAAACTTTCAATCAGCTATAATATTTGTATGAAGAGAAAAAAGGATGGTAATGATAATATGTTAAAAAATGAAAAAATGAGTAAAACAAAAATTGTTTGTACAATTGGACCGGCATCTGATAATAAAGAGATGTTAACTAAGTTAGTCAAAGCTGGAATGAATGTAATGAGACTTAATTTTTCTCATGGTAGTCATGATGAACATTTAAATAAAATTAAATTACTTGATGAAATCAATAAGGAATTAAATACTTCTGTAGCAATTTTACTAGATACGAAAGGACCGGAAATTAGAACAGGGGATTTTGTAGGGGGAAAAGCTGAGTTTAAAAATGGTCAAGTTGTTACTATTTGTCAAGAAGATATTGAAGGTACAAGTGAGCGATTTACAATTACGTATAAAGAATTGTATCGAGATGTTAAACCTGGGGGATTTATTTTAGTAAATGATGGTCAAGTTGAATTATTAGTTGATCATGTTGAAGGAACTGATATTGTTTGTGTGTGCGCAAATAATGGAATCGTAAAAAATAAACGTGGAATCAATGTTCCAGGAATTAAATTAGGATTTGATTATTTATCAGCCAAAGATATTGATGATTTAACTTTTGGATGTGGAGAGCCATTTAATTATGTTGCTGCTTCTTTTGTAAGAAGAGCCCAGGATGTATTTGATGTAAAAAAGTTATTAATTGAAAATGGACGGTCTGATATTCAAATAATTGCCAAAATTGAAAATAGTGAGGGCGTAGAAAATATTGATGAAATCTTGAACGTGGCTGATGGAATCATGGTAGCTCGTGGTGATCTAGGTGTAGAAGTACCAGCTGAAGATGTTCCACTGATTCAAAAAGAAATTATTAGCAAATGTAAAGATAAAGGAAAAATAGTTATTACAGCAACACAAATGTTGGAAAGTATGCAGCAAAATCCACGTCCTACTCGGGCGGAAGTAAGTGATGTTGCTAATGCGATTTTTGATGGAACTGATGCAATTATGTTATCCGGAGAATCAGCATCAGGTTTATATCCTCAAGAAGCAGTTATGACAATGAGTCGCATTGCTTTAAAGACAGAAGAAAGTTTAGATTATGATGCTTTACATCGTCAAGCTATTTTAACAGCACCTCAAGATACATCTGAAGCAATTTGTATGTCTGTTGCAGAAATTGCTTCAAAATTTCAAGTAGCGGCAATTATTGCATTTACTGAAAGTGGTTTTACAGCTCGAAAAATGTCACGTTATCGTCCTGAAGCACGAATTATTGCAGCTACGCCACTAGTAGAAACAACGAGAGCATTAGCAATCAATTGGGGAGTTAAACCCGTTATCTGTAAATTTATGTCGACCCGTTCAGTTATGATGGATTATGCTGAACTCATTGCTCGAGAAAATGGTGTTGAATCAGGTGAACTGATTCTTGTTACGGGAGGAACACCAGGACTTATGGGAGATACTAGTTATTTAGAATTGGTACGAATAAAATAATAACCAAAAAGACATCCTTGAAGATGTCTTTTATTATTGATGTTTTATTTAAACTGCCTATAACAATATTATTAATTGGAATAAGATATAGTAAAGAGAGGTGTTATAATGGATCCGTTTCAAAATGAAATTTTCATAGAAAAGGAGCCTTATGGTTTAATTAATCCGCCATTTTGGTTCTGGTGGCTGTTTACTCCACCGCCACCACCAAGACCACCGTGGCAACCTGGCCCATGGCATCCGGGATTTCCGCCACCACCCGGTCCCAGGCCGCCACGTCCACCAAGACCATGGTAATAGGTACTTTATAAGTACCTATTTTTTAAATTGTTAGTAGTTTTACAGTTTTTTTAACTGCTTCAACAAGCCCCGTCAATACCAAACCAGTCTGTATCAATACACTTAAATGTATTTCAAACAAATAAAAAATATTTATTTTTCAAAATAAGAGATATAATATATTTGAAGTTAATCATATGAAATTTATGGTTATGATGAATAAATAAGACTGTTTAAAAAATAAAGATGATAAATTTTTTAATGACTAGATCTTATTTTAAATGGTCAATTAAAAGATGAAATAAGAGCAATTTATTTTGATTTATGTGAAGACCCAGATAATCAATGATCTATAAATCGATAGAAACTATGTTTGCTGATTTGATAAAAAATAATTTGTTGAAAGTGGATATGTTTATAAATCAAAACAACACCATGTTATCGGTATTGGGTTTGTTGCTGATTTTATATAAATGATAAAAAATAAGAATTCGTAAGTATATTAATATGTTACTGTTAAATTTAAATAAAAACACTTAAAAGATGAGGAGGTAGTCATGAACGAGCTGATTAATGATGAAATGATAAATGAAATTGAAAATTACTCCAAGATGCAAGAAATCACGTTGCACATGAAGTAAATAATACACTATACTATTTACTGCTTACTTTTAAAAAATGATAAATTGAATATTTTAATAAATATACTAATCTATGTTTATATTGACATAGATCAATATTTTTAAATATTCTTAAAAACTTAAATTGAAAGAGCAATTACATTCCTACTATCTTTTTAACTGTATTCGCTGTTCTTATTGTTAATTTTTGACTAATATTGACACTAGCTGTTTTAGACCACCAATTTGTTTTTTGATAATCCTTTCGACTAAAAGACCAGAATATCACTTCATTATAATTTTGTATCTTTTCGAATTCTTTTTTAGGCTCTCCAATTTCATCATATACTTCAATAAATGTAGCTGGTGGTATAATAAAAATCAGATTATCATAAATTTCTTTATTGTCATTTTTCCACCATTGAGGTGCATGATACAAAACATCCTCTAATTTATCTTTTAATATAACAAAAACAGGAATGTCAAACCCCAAATGATGTTTTATACCCCTTTCAATCTTTGACATCATTTTTTCTATATCATCTTCATCACTTGAAAAAATCACATTACCACTATTCAAATATGTTTTCACTTCTTTAAATCCAAGTTTTTCAAATTCTGTCTTTAATTCAGCCATAGATACTTTATTTTTACCACTTATATTAATACCACGCAAAAATGCAATGTATCTTTTCATATTCAATAACCTCATATTTTCTTTATACTAAGTATTATTTATTCACCATATTTCACAAAAATCAATAAATATCTTATTATATATTTTGATCAGTAAATCCCAAATCAGAAACTTTTAATGATGCAAACTCATGAGATAAACGATATGAAGTTATTCTTTTCTGTCCACTATTAGGAACAAGAATCCCTTTATCAACCCACTCTGGCATCCATTTAGAAATTGCTCTTGTTGATACTCCAAAAAGAATTGATAATTCTTTATTTTTAACAATTGTTATATTATTTTCTATACAATACCTAATCAAAATTAAATCCTTTTTAGATAAATTATTTAAAATTGTATAACTATTCTTTTTAGAAACAGCAAGAGATTGTAAATATATATTTTCTGCATTTATAGCCATAATCTTACAAAAATAGAGTATCCATATTTCTAAATGGGGTGGGTTCTCTCTACCATCATAATACAAAACAGGAAGTCCCATCTGTAAAGAAGAATAATATCCATCCAAATCTGACATATAATATTCTTCAAAAGAATTAAATCCTTTAAAGTCATAATGATTAATCATTAAAATATAAGTTGCTAGTGCTCTTGAGGTTCTTCCATTGCCATCAAAAAAAGGATGAATAGTTACTAAAGCATAATGCATAATAGCTGCTATAATAGGAACTGGTAAATGACTATTCTCATTATACCAATTAAACAGTTCTTGCATTAAAGGAACTATATCATTTGATTCAGGTGGTATATACTCAGGTTTCCTCGTTTTTGCATCATATACAGCAAACAAAACTCCTGGAGGAGTAGGTCTTCTAAAATCAATTCTTTTTTTCTTAGCTCCTTTCTTTTCAAGAAGGTCATGTAATTCTAAAATAAATTCTAAATCAATTTGCCTTTGTTTTTTTGCAGATTTTTCTAAAAAGGTAAGAGCATCCCAATAATTTTGAACTTCCTGTTCAGCATTCAACCTATGGCCATTATCTTTACTTTGTATAACTCTTTCTACTTGATTTAAAGACAACACATTCCCTTCTATACTTGTTGAAAAATGTGTTTTTTTCAATTTTGCTTCATACATTAATTTTTGTTTTGCTCTTGTAGGTAAAAACAAATAATCTAAAGCAGTCTTATACTTTTCAATCTTTATGAGTTCATTAACTAATTCATGAGTATATTGAAATTGTAACTTCATTTACCATTTAACCTCCTATGTTTATATCTTATTATAACAAAATAAGGAACTTTTATTCAATGTATGAGTTCCTTATTTGTTCTTTATTTTGTTCTTAATTATACCTTAAATGAATATTCCTATAATAATTTCCACTTTATTTATCTCAATAAAATCTACCTTATTTAAAGAAACATTTTTTAATTATACTGATTGAAATACTATAAAATAGTTTTTTCTTCTTTAATATATAATCAATAATGAAAATTTTCTGTACTCACGATCATGAAATTCATTTGTTCTTCTTTTTGAAATAAAAACACATTTTTTCAAGAATAATTCAACTTACCACTTCGTGAGTTTATTTAGGCATGTTTACCTTGTACCTATTTTTTAATTGTTAGTAGTTTTACTGTTTTTTAACTGCTTCAACAATTAAAGATGTAGCTCCGTCAATACCAAACCAGTCTGTATCAATACAAAGGTCATAACCAGCTGCATCACCCCAGCGTTTTTCTGAACGCTGGTTATAATATAATGACCGTTCTTTATCTACTTTAGATATTTTTTTCTTTGCATCTGCTTTGGTCAATGAATCTCTTTTCATAATACGTTTAATACGATTTTCTTTACTAGAAGTAATAAATACTCTAAATATTTTATGCTTTCCTGCAAGAACTTGATCAGCAGAACGCCCCACAATGATACAAGGACCATTAATTATTTCTCTTTGAGCTTTTAAAGCTTGACTGGCAATTAACTCATAACCATTACTCATAAAACCAACAGAACAATATAACATGTTGCTATCAATCGGTTTTTCATCGATACTTTGTAAAAATTTATGGCTTAAGCCACTATTTTGAGCAGTTTTTTCAAGTAGTTTTGAATCGTAATAAGGAATATTTAACTGTTTGGCAACTTTTTTACCAATACTTCTTCCACCAGCTCCATAAAAGCGACCGATCGTAATGATGTAATCTGTTAATGGTATTTCATTAGTTGTACTTTCAATATGTGTATTTTTTGTTTCTGACATATCTATTAACTGGTCTAAAGTCTTATTAGTATTAATGATTACTACTATTGATGCAATAGCAGTTAAAACATCTGCAATAGGCATAAAGAATAACACACCATCTAATTGCATAAAAAGCGGTAATAGTAGTGGTAGACCAACACCAAAAACGATTTCACGAGTCATTGAAAGGATAGTTGATTGTTTTGCTTTACCAAGCGATTACAAAAAGATAAAAGTTCCTTTATTTAAGCAGGAAAGTGGTAATAAACAAAGAAAGATACGAATTGTTTTTACAGCAAAATCAGTATAATAAATACTTTCATTTTTAGCCCCAAAAATATTAATAAACTGGTGTGGGAATAATACAAAAAGGGCAGAAGCTATCAAGCCAACAATAAATTCTGTGATAAGTAATAATTTCATTAGACTTTTAACACGATCATTTCGTTTAGCCCCAACATTATATCCTGCAATTGGAATACATCCAGCTGCCAAGCCAACTGCAATTGAAATTACGATTTGGAAGAATTTCATAACAATTCCAATAACTGCCGTGGGAATCTGGGCATATTGGGCTTGTTTAAAAATTGGATCTAGAGCACCATATTTTGCTACCATATTTAATACCGCAGCCATAGAAAGAACGATAGAGATTTGTGATAAAAAGCTTGTAATACCAAGAGGCAGAATTTTTTTCATAAGTGAAGCTCGAAATTTAAAACTATCAGGACTCATTTTAATAGACTGCATGCGAGCTAGATAAATAGCTGAGACGATAGCTGATACAATTTGTCCCAAAATTGTAGCCACTGCAGCTCCCATCATTCCCCAATTTAAGACATAAATGCAAATTGGATCAAAGATGATATTTAGTATTGCTCCAATTAAAAGTGTTCCCATAGCAAAACTTGGACTACCGCTTGAACGAATGATTGGATTCATTGCCTGGCCAAACATATAGAACGGGATACCAAGAGTGATCCAGAAAAAATATTCTTTAGAAAGCCGGTATGTCTCATCATTAACTAATGCTCCAAACGCAGTTAGAATTGGTGTTTGGAAAAGCAGATAAATTATCATCAAAATAATACCTGCAACAATAACTGTAATAATAGAACTGCCAATACCTCGATGAGCATTTTGATTTTCTTTAGCTCCAAGGCTAATACTAACAAAAGTACAGCAGCCATCACCGATCATCATCGCAATCGAAAGAGCGACTACTGTAAGCGGGAATACTACCGTATTAGCAGCATTTCCATAAGAACCAAGATAACTTGCATTAGCAATGAAAATCTGGTCAACAATATTGTAAAGAGCGGCAACTAATAAAGAAATTACACAAGGAATTGCATATTTTTTCATTAATTTGCCTAGACTTTCTTTTTCAAGAAAATCGTTTGTTTGTGTTTGTTCCATAATAAAATTACCTCCATTTTATATTTATCAAACAATAAAAAGATGCAAGTCTATAACTTGCATCAAAAATAAAAAAGATACAAGCATAGACTGTTTCGTAACAGCATATTTATAGCTTGTATCGTGCCGATTGCTAACATATCATATCAAAAAAATAATTTTAAAGTCAAACATCTTTTGTTTAAAAAAATTGACAATATATACCATAAAATAATTATTAAAACTATTATATAGGTAACTAAAAAGAGATTTCAAAAATCTCTTTTTTATTTAAAAATATCTGTTTTAGCTATGATCGCAAAAGCCTTTTCAATAACTTCAATATCTTGAATCAAAGCAATTCTGACATAGCCCTCACCATATGTACCAAATGCCTTGCCAGGAACAAACAAGACACCTGTTTGTTCAAATAGATCATTGACAAAATCTATTGAAGAAGAATATTTATCAGGAATTTTTGCCCAAATAAACATCGTTCCCTTTGTCTTATCAATTTTCCAGCCAATCTTTTTTGCATTACTTAAAAAAGCATCACGGCGCATTTTATAAGCATTGCGCGTTTGTTCCACACAGCTTTGATCACCGCTGATTGCTTCTATTGCAGCTAACTGAACAGGAATAAACATACCATAATCCATATTTGATTTTAGAGTCTTGATTTGTTTTACGATTTCTTTATTACCAACAGCAAATCCTACTCGCGCTCCAGCTAGACCATATGTTTTTGATAACGAATTAAATTCTATTCCAATATCTTTTGCTCCAGGATAAGACAAAAAGCTTTTTCCAGGTTTTTCAAATAATAGCTCACTATATGCATTATCATGAAGAACAATGATATCATTTTCTTCTGCAAATTTAATCAATTCGAGATAAAACGCATCATTAGCAATTCCACAAGTAGGATTATTAGGATAAGAAACGACCATAAATTTTGCCAGAGCAGCATCTTTTTTATCAATTGCATTAAAATTAATCAAATAATTATTTTCCTTTAATAATGGCATTTCAACAATTCGTGCTCCCGCAATTAAAGGACCATCTTTAAAAACAGGATAACTGGGATTAGGAACTAATACAGTATCCCCTTCATTGATCAAAGTCATTGCTAGATGTGATAAACCCTCTTGAGAACCTAACAAAGAACAGACTTCATCATTATTTAAACTAACATCATATCTTCTTTGATACCAGTTGATCACTGCTTCTATCAATTCTGGCAGATCATTGATCGCATAGACATAATTTTTAGGATCTAAGGCCGCTTTAGACAACACTTCACGAATACTTTTATTAGGCGGGATATTAGGTGTACCAGTACTAAAATCGATAACTTCTAATCCTCTTTGTTTTCTTTGGGCAGCTTTGTTTGCTAGAACCGTAAAAATACTTTCAGGAAATAAATCCATTCGTTTTGAAAAATTCATCTGATAATTCACCTCTTGTTTATTCTAATACAAACGTTTATAGAGTTAAAGATAAATATTATTTTTTAAAACTAGATAAAATGTTTGATAAATATGTCATAATGTTAACTTCTTTTTTTATGATAATTTATGTTTTTTAAATAAACGAAGATATTTAAGGGTGTTTTTAATAAAAATATAACATTAAGACATATTTTAACTACATTCAATACTATTAGATAATATATCTAAATGTTATAATTCAAAATGTAAATGTGGTTGCAGAATTTTAATTAAGTGGAGGGTATATCCGGAAATTTAAAATATTGTCCTGACGAGGTCTTTTATAAAAAATAACTGGTGAAGGTGTCATTATATTTCCAACTGAAAATATTGTTTATGCACTACATGATTGTAAAGTTAAGTTTATTTTTGAAGCAAAGCATCCCATTGCTTTAAAAGGTAGAGGCTTTAAAGTATTTGTTGAAGCAGGTAAAAATGTTAAGCGGGGTAATAAGTTTTTATAATTTGACACAATGATTAAAAAAATATTACTGTGTTGATGTTAATTTGTTTTTACTAATTTAAATAGAAGAGACATAACCATTGATCAATATGGAATGATTACTGTTAAGAGTCCTTTTATAACGATAATACAATGAATAGTGATAAATTGTCTTTTAAAGAAAAATATTCTTATGATATTGGGACCATTAGTAAAGAAATGTGCTGTAGCATAATTTTTACTTACTGTATGTTATATTTACGGATGTTCTAAAATTGTCGGCAGCTTTTATAGGAATATTATTTTTCTTAGCAAAGTTTTGGAATGCTATAAACGATTTAGAAATGGGAATGATCGTTGTTAATACCCGTATTAAATGGGGCAAATTCAGACCCTGGTTAGTGATTAGAACCGTTGTTTTAACAGGTGTTGCTGATTATGGAGAATAGAAATTAGGTATTTGTAATGAATCAGTTATTTTTTCAGTTCAAACTTTATTAGTTAAATTTGCTGCAGCTTTGAAAGCATTATTTACAGGTTTTGCATTAGATGCTGCTGGTTATCTTTCAGATGCAGTTCAATCAGCTGCAACGATCAATGGTATGCGCATCATTATGATTGGATTACCAATTATATTTGTTATTATAAGTTTTATTATTTATAAAAAAATATTATATATTAAATGATAAATATATGAAAAAAAGAAGAAAATATTGAAAATAGAATAGTAGAAAATAATCAAAGTAAAAATTTACAGGAGGGTAATTATGCCGATTCAATTTCATAAATCATCACAAACATTTCATTTATATAATTCTCAACTTAGCTATATTTTTAAAGTATTAAAAAATGATCAATTAGGTCAATTATATTATGGTAAAGTCATTCACGATCGAGATAACTTTGATCATCTTTTTGAAATAAGATCAAGACCCATGGCATCATGTCCGTTTGAAGGTGACTTAACATTTTCATTAGAACATATTAAACAAGAATATCCAGTATATGGATCAGGCGATATGCGCCATCCGGCAATTGATATTCTCCAGGAAAATGGTAGTAGAATTCTTGATTTTAGATATCAAGATCATCAAATTATAAAAGGAAAGCCGAAATTAACAGATTTGCCAGCTACGTATGTAGAAAATGATAGTGAAGCACAAACTTTATTAATAACTTTATACGATGAAGTGATCCAGACAGAATTGATTTTAAGCTATACGATTTATGAAGATTTGCCAGTTATTTGCCGAAATACATATATTAAAAACTGGGGAAAGCAAAAATTAGTTTTAAATCAGATAATGAGTATGTCTTTAGATCTACCTGATTATAATTATGAAATGATTGAATTGACAGGGGCCTGGTCTAGAGAAAGAAATGTTAAAAATCGGAAATTAGAACATGGGATCCAATCAATTTATTCACTTCGGGGCTGTTCAAGTAATAATTTTAATCCCTTTATTGCTCTAAAAAGAGAAAATTGTAATGAATATGATGGTGAAGTATTAGGTTTTAGTTTTGTTTATAGTGGTAACTTTTTAGCCCAGGTTGAAGTAGATACTTATAATGTAACGCGGGTTATGATGGGAATTCATCCCCATTGCTTTAGCTGGGAATTGAAAAGCAATGAATCTTTTCAAACGCCAGAAGTAGTAATGGTTTACAGTGATAAAGGATTAAATGCGATGTCGCAAATTTATCACTCTCTATATCAAAAACGTTTAGCGCGGGGAAGATATCGTGATCAAGTTAGACCAATCCTTGTTAATAACTGGGAAGGAACTTACTTTGATTTTGATGAGGAAAAAATCATGGAAATTGCTGTTACTGCTAAAAAGTTAGGAATCGAGCTGTTTGTTTTAGATGATGGCTGGTTTGGAAAACGTAATGATGATAAAGCAGGATTAGGGGACTGGTATCCTAATTTGGAAAAGTTGCCTAATGGTATTAGTGGTTTAGCTAAAAAAATCAACGATTTGAATATGAAGTTTGGATTATGGTTTGAACCTGAAATGGTCAATAAAGATTCTGATTTGTATCGCAAACATCCCGAGTGGACATTAAAAACACCGAATCGAAATAGTTGTCATGGTCGTAATCAATATGTTTTAGATTTTTCTAATCCTAAAGTAGTTGAGTATATTTATGAGATGATGACCAAAGTAATCGAGGAAGGACAAATTTCATATATTAAATGGGATATGAACCGTTGTATGAGTGAAGTTTATTCAAGTATTCATAGTCCTTCTTCACAAGGAAAAGTAATGCATGAATATATTTTAGGAGTATATCGTTTATATGAAAAATTAACATCACGTTTTCCAGAAGTATTATTTGAGTCATGTGCTAGTGGCGGAGCCCGCTTTGATCCAGCGATGATGTATTATGCACCACAATGCTGGACGAGTGATGATACTGATGCTGTTGAAAGATTAAAGATTCAATATGGGACTTCTTACGTTTATCCAATTTCAGCAATGGGAGCTCATGTATCGGCAGTACCTAATCATCAAGTATTTAGAAATACACCAATTGATACTAGAGCAAATGTAGCTTATTTTGGAACTTTTGGTTATGAATTGGATCTAAATAAGCTGAGTCAAGAAGAGCAGGATACGATCATTGCCCAAATAAAGTTTATGAAAGAATATCGAGAAATTATTCAGTTTGGAACTTTCTATCGTTTAAAAAGTCCATTCGAAGGTAATGAAACAGTATGGATGGTAGTTTCAAATGATCTAAATACTGCGATCGTAGGCTATTATCGACCATTACAAGAAGTTAATCAAGGTTTTAGAAGAGTTAAACTATTAGGTTTAGATCCTAATAAGGAGTATCATGTATCAATCAATGAAACTGATCATTATGGTGATGAATTGATGAATCTTGGCTTACTTACGAGTGACAGTTCTTGTGGTGAAAATCGTGAAACTTATGATGGAACTAATGGAGATTATTTATCTAGATTATATATTATTAAAGCAAAATAGACGCTTAGCGTCTATTTTTGAGCATGAGGATCATTCATTCTAGAGTTGTCGATCATTTTATTTTGCTTTCTAAAATCACGAGGAGCTAGATCATGAGTGTTTGAAAAAGCTTTAGAAAAAGATAATTGATTAGCATAGCCACAGGAAAAAGCAATTTGATTAATAGTAAGATCAGTATTGATCAATAATTCCTCAGCCTGAATCATGCGATAGCGCAGTAAAAATTCTTGTGGTGAAAGATGTAAATATTTTTTAAAAAGTGTCGATAAATAACTGCGGTTGATCGATAAATAATCAGCAATTTCATTTACGGTTACCATATCTTGATAATTATTTTGAATATACTCGATAGCCTTATCAACATAAGGATTGTAATTAGTTTTATTTGTTTTATAATTAACATTTGCACTTTTAGCTAAATAAGAAAAGAAAGTAAATAATTGTCCTTGAATATATAATTCATTACTATAACTAAGCTTATAATGAGCTAACATCGAAATTGCCAGTTTTCTTAATTCATCAAGATAATCACAATGAATGACCAGATTATTATCATTTAAATTACAGCGATTCAAATACAAACGACTTTTATTACCATCAAAACCGATCCATAAATAGGTCCAGGGATCATCATGATCAGCTTGATAATATGTAACAACATTAGGCATGATCAAAAAAGCATCCCCAGCTTTAATAGGATATACTTTATTATTTACATGATATTCACCTTTACCCTTTAGACAATAATGAATTAAATAGTTTTGTCTTATAGCTGGTCCATATGAATAATCAGGCTTACATTCCTGCATCCCACAGAATTTTAAATATAAATCTTCAAACGACTGATTTTCTATTTCAAGTGAAGAATACATAAATTACCTCCTTTATAACTTATTATAACAAAATTGTATTTAGATGTGTTCTAAATATAGGTGGATTTCATATAAATAAGACGAAGAGAGGAGTTTACAATGGAAACGAAAAATATCTTACATGATATCGCTAAAAGATGCGATGGGGACATATATTTAGGGGTGGTAGGACCAGTAAGAAGCGGGAAGTCTTCATTTATTAAACGTTTTATGGAAATGGCGGTTATCCCTTATATTGAAGATAAAGATGCTAAATTAAGAGCAATCGATGAATTACCACAGTCTGGTAAGGGTAAAATGATAATGACGGTTGAGCCAAAATTTATTCCTAATCAGGCAGTAGAGATGATCATGGATGAAAATTTTAAAGTCAATGTCCGTCTTGTAGATTGTGTTGGTTATGTTATTGAAGGTGCTAAGGGATATCAAGATGATCAGGGGATTCGTTATGTTAAAACCCCATGGTATTTAGAATCGATTCCCTTTGATCAGGCAGCTAAAGTAGGCACAAAAAAAGTAATTCAGGATCATTCAACGATTGGAATCGTAATTACAAGTGATGGTAGTATTTGTGATATTCCAGGAGCTAATTATAATGAAGCAACCGACAGTATTATTGAAGAGTTATTAGAAATCGATAAGCCATTCATTGTTATCATTAATAGTAAGGATGTAAATAGTCCTGCTTGTAAAAAAGAATACGAACGTTTAACAGAAAAATACGATGTGCCAGTATTATCGATGGATGTTACAAATATGGAAGAGCCGCAAATTGTTTCTTTATTAAAAGATGCTTTATATGAATTTAAAATTAGTGAAGTACGAATTGAAGTACCTAAATGGCTGGCAATGATGTCTAATAATCATTGGCTAAAGCAAACATTAGATACATCATTAAAAGAATCTTTGCAGTCAATTAAAAAATTTAAAGATGTAGAAAGAATTGGCGATGCCATTAGTGAGTATGATTTTGTTGATAAAGCATATTTAACAGGAATTGACACAAGTACATCTAGTGCCACTTTAAAAATTGAAGAACGTGATGGCTTATACAATGAAATTTTAGAAGAAATAATTGGTGATAAAGGTTTTGATCAGGCTACATTTTTAACATTTATTCAGGAATTGGTTGATATCAAGAAAGAGTACGAAGGATTTTCTAATGCTATTAGAATGGTTAAACAAACTGGCTATGGCTATGCAATACCAAAACTTGATGAAATTGAATTAAGTGAACCAGAAATTATTAAACAAGGGCCGCGCTATGGGATGAAGTTAGTATCTAAAGCAGGAACTACGTATATGATCAAAGTAGATATTGAAAGTACGTTTGAGCCAATAATCGGATCAAAAGAACAAGCAGAAGCATTTATCGAATATTTAAATTCTAATGGAAATGATAAGCAAGCAATTTTTGATTGTGATGTCTTTGGTCGTAAATTAGGAGATTTAATTGAAGAAGGGATGTATATCAAGCTGAATGCTATTCCAGAAAATGCAAGTCTTAGAATTCATGATATTTTATCAAAAATAGTAAATAAAGGGAAAAGTAATGTTATTGCAATTGTCCTATAAAAGTGCTTGAAATCGGTAATTTTTAATGTTATACTTTCGAGGTATTAGAATATGGAGGTAGTTATGAATAAGAAAGAACTAGTTGAATCAGTATCTAAAGAAAGAAACTTGACTAAAAAAGATGCCGAGATTTTAGTAGATACAGTTTTTAATACAATTACACGTAGTGTTATTGAAGGAGATAAAGTTTTGATCTCTGGATTTGGAACGTTTAAAGTAAATGATCGTAAAGCTCGTAAAGGAATATCTCCGAAGACACAAAAGGAAATGATTATTCCTGCCAGCAAGACTGTTACATTTAAACCAAGTAATCGTTTAAAAGAGGCAATGAATTAATCATTGCTTTTTTGTTATTTATTAATAATAAGTTAATAATAAGGTGTATAATAGAAACAAAGGAGTTGAGAAAGATGCCGTTTTTTTATTATCCAATGTCATCAACTTATATGATTGGTTATCTTTTAGTTGCCATTGGATCACTAATTATGGTTGTTGCCCAAATAAAAGTAAGCAGTGCTTACAATAAATATGAAAAAATACCTAATAGTAGACATATGACTGGAGCAATGGTAGCTCGAGAAATTCTTGATCGAAATGGATTGAGAGATGTTCAGATCAATCGCGTAAATGGAAGATTATCTGATCATTACGATCCACGTAATAAAACAGTTAATTTGTCTCCAGGAATTCATGATGGTACATCGATTGCCTCTTTAGCAGTAGCGAGTCATGAGTGTGGTCATGCCATTCAACATTTAGTTGGGTATCGACCATTAGTATTTAGAAATGCTATCTTACCGTTATGTAATGTTGGTCAGTATTTAGGATGGATTGCCGTGTTTATTGGTTTACTAATGGGAAATAGCAATATTGCCTGGCTGGGAGTGATCTTGATGTCAGGGATCCTGCTTTTTCAGATTGTTACACTTCCAGTGGAATTTGATGCTTCATCGAGAGCGTTACAGATCTTGAAAACTAACTATTTGACCAGCGATGAATACAGTGGTGCCAAATCAATGTTATCTGCAGCTGCTTTTACGTATGTTGCTGCAATGTTATCAACGGTTTTATCATTACTTAGAATCGTTTTGATTGTTTTAGGTAATGATCGTGATTAATTTATTAAAATCAAAGCTGCCGGGCTTTGATTTTTTTTGAGCGATTAGTTCAGATATATTAATACAATTTTTCTTTTATAATCGCTAAATTGATAGTATAATAGGCATAGAAAGTTGGTGGAATTTTGAAATTTTTACGTAGAAATAGATTTAATATTCTAATAGCTTTTTTGATATTAGTTTTTATTATAGTTAGTTTTTATATGCTTTGGGTACATGTTCCATATTCAAGACATAAGAATGATCTTGCAAAGATTGAAAATGAAATCATTGCTGAAAATGGTTATGACAGCGCTGATTATTTTAATCGTTATGACGGTGAGAAAAGTTATTATATTATTCATGCAAAAAAAGGTGAAAAACAACAGTATGCTGTATTTGATGAAAAGAAAAAATTTATCAAATCATATAGCGGAGATGTTGTGGACCAGCAGGAATGTATTGATGCTTTTAAAGAAAAATATAAGCAGACCCCTGATGATGTTGAAATAGGCTATGAAAATGAAATATTTGTTTATAGCTTGTTGTATCGTGGAGAAGATTCATTGATTTATGCTTTTTATGGAGTCGATAGTGGTGAATTTATAAAGGCATATCGAATTGATAATAGTAGTAGGTAGATGGTGGATTTATGTTAAAGGAATTAATAGAAAATAAATGTGTTGATATTAGTCGTTTATTGCTGCTTAGAGCTAAAGAGCTAAATATTGACGATAATGAATGCCATATTTTATTGATTATTTATACATTGAAAGATATTGGTGTTAAAACTGTAACGCCGCAGCTGATACAAAATTATTCATCATTATCAAATCAAGAGCTGGATAAGGCTTTAACATCATTGTTAAATAAAAAACTGATTTGTAATCGTTTGGGTTCTATTAGTTTGAATGAACTTGAAAAAAAATTATTGTGTGAAAATAAAAAAATTGAAGAAAAAGCATCAGAAGTGGATTTGATCAGTATTTTTGAAGAACAGTTTGCAAGAGCATTATCACCAATCGAACTTAATATTATCAAAGATTGGAAGAATTGTAATTATAGTGATGAAATGATTGTTAAGGCTTTAAAAGAAGCTGTTAAAAGTCAAGTACTTAATTTTAGATATATTGAAGGAATACTTTCTAATTGGGCTAAAACAGGAGTAAAACAGCGTTATATTGAACAGGATGAACCAAAGCGGACAGTTCCAATCAGTGAGTATAAATGGTGGGAAAATGAATAAAGAAAAAACAGGACGAGTATTAGATTATTTTGATGAATTGTTTCCTGATGCATATTGTGAGCTGAATCATGAAACTGATTTTCAATTATTAGTAGCTGTGATGTTATCAGCCCAGACAACAGATAAAAAGGTCAATCAGTTAACAGAGACTTTGTTTAAAAAATATCCAACAGTAGAAGCAGTGAGTCAAGCCTCTTTATCACAGTTGCAAGAGGACATAAAGACGATTGGTTTGTATCGTAATAAAGCTAAAAATCTTTTAGCGATGGCAAATGTATTGATAGAACAGTACGATGGTAAGGTACCAAGTGGTCAGAAACAATTAGAGAGTTTGCCTGGAGTAGGACGTAAAACGGCTAATGTAGTTCGTTCGGTAGCTTTTGATATTCCAGCATTTGCTGTTGATACACATGTTGAAAGAATTGCTAAAAGATTAGGTTTTGCTAAAAAAGATGATAGTGTTTTAGCAGTCGAAAAGAAATTATGCCGTTCAATTGAACGTTCACGCTGGAATAAATCGCATCACCAGTTTATTTTTTTTGGACGCTATTTTTGTAAGGCAACAAATCCTAACTGTAAAGAGTGTAAATTAAATGATATGTGCAAAGATCCAATCAAAAAGAAATATTTAGATAAGTAATCTTTTATCGTGGGCTTTTGATTTTGCAATGATAAATAAAAGAAGTTGTTTTAAATCAGGTTTTTATTCGATAATAGGTAATTAAAAATAAGAGATTTCAAAAAATGATCATATTTAATAATTATTTAAGAAATCTCTTTTTAATATTTACCCTAAAGTAAGAAAGAACCTTAAATCCAGCTTCTTTTTTAATCTAATTTATAGAAAGTAAATTATTATGGAAAGTAACCAGAATATATATTGATATATTAATATATTCCTCATTATTTACTTTCCATAATATTATTTATTTAAATCTATCCAGTATAGAAGTAATTACTAAATCATCTTGTTTAATTTCATTCTTTTTATTTAATTCAAGTTTGTCAGTACGCTCTATTATTGCTTTTTGTAATATATTAATATTAGTTCTTACGTACATTTCAGTGGTTTGTACTGATTCATGACCAAGAAAATCACGGATATAATATATATTTATATCACATTC
>NZ_JMLH01000019.1 GCF_000686665.1 Thomasclavelia saccharogumia DSM 17460
GTGAAGAGAAGCCTGAATCAGTATTTGATATAGAAATATAGTAGAAATGACAGTCTGAGAGCAGATATTATGAAAATATCAATCAGACTGTTTTTATAATATTTATAATAAAATAATTTGAAGAAAGTAGTTAAAATAATTTGATTATTATAATTAATTTATAAAAAAGCATTTCAAAAATAACTAATTTAATCTGAAAAAAGTTATCTAATATAATTCGCTAATCAACAGTTAAATGATTTGATTTCTTCTTACTCTCATGGAATGAAGCAGAAAGTCAGTTTAATAGGTGCTTTTATTCACGAGCCAAAACTGCTTATACTGGACGAGCCTTTTGTTGCATTAGACCCCGAAGCGTTCATTCAATTAAAAGAATTGATGAAAGAATTATGTGCGTCTGGTGGTTCGGTATTATTTTCAAGCCATATTTTAGATGTTGTGGAAAAGACCTGCAATAAAATTGCAATTATAAGAAATGGCGAACTTATTAGAAGCGGAGAAACAAAAGAAATTTTAGGAAATCGTGATTTGGAAAATGTTTTTATGGAGCTGAATGGAAAATGAGAACTTTTTATTCATTAACGAAAAGACAATTTTTAGGAATGACTAAATTTAATAAATTTCTTTACGGAAATTCAAAGGAAAAGAAAGTTTTTGCATATACTTTTTTTGCCATTAGCTTAACAGCTATAATACTTTTTTTCTGTTGGTTTAGAATGGCATTTCAGATTTGCATGACATTTCAATACCCTCAAGAAATTTTTAAGTATTTATTAAAACCTTTTGTTGTAGTAAGTATATTTATGACTTTTTTATCAGCACTTATAAAAGGTAGTGGAATTTTATATTTAGATAAAAGTATTGATCTGCTGTTTTCGTATCCTATTAAAACAAAAACAATCGTTTTATCTAAATTGAGTTATATATATATCTGGAATGTTGGTATATCATTTTTATTATTGATTGTTCCGTTGCTATATTATGACTCATTACAAAAGGGGAATATATTGTTTTACGTGGTTGATTTTTTACAGATATTCCTTATTCCCCTTGTACCAACACTTGTAGGTGTGCTTTTAGGGAATGTTCTATACAGACGATTAGGAAATCTTTTCCGATTAGGTTCTTACTCAAAAAGTATTTTGTATTTGGTATCATTTACTGTTTTTTTCGCATTTATGATTTTTTTCTTTCGTTATGTTGATTTTAGCACTTTATTGAAAGGTGCTATTGCTAAATTTGATTTCTTCAATGAAACGGAAAAAGGACTACTTTTTTCACATAACTATAAATCACTTATCTTTTTTGCAATATCAATTTTATTAGGAATAATACTATCGGCGTATGTTATACAGACATATAAGAAAAATTGTGCAAAAGTGCAGTTATATTCTGAAATAAGTAAATGTATTAAAATGAGTTATAAAAAGCATGAAAAAGTATCTGCTTTATTTCGTAGAGAATTGAAAAGATATTTTTCAACCCCGGTATATTTATTAAATACAATGCTTGGGATTGTTTCTCTTGTTTTATTGACAATTTATTCGTGCCTAAAAATTGATACCGTTACTATGTACTTAAAACTAATTGGAATGTCCTTTAAGGTAGAAAATAATTCCATACTACTTGCATTTGTTATTGGTCTGTTGATAATTTTATCAAATGTTACTTATGCCAGTATTTCTATTGAGGGAAAACAAAGGGAACTTTTAAAATCTTATCCTATATCAATTAAGGAGCTTTTACTTGCAAAGTATTTATTTCATCTTTCTTTAACAGTTCCTATGATTTTTATATGTGCAACTTTACTCGGAATAGTATGCCGAATGACTGTATCGGAATATTGCTTATTATTCTTGTTGCCTACTGTATTTTCAGTATTTGTAGGAGCATTAGGACTACTTATAAATTTAGTTTTTCCGAATTATGAATGGGAAAATGTTACCTATATTGTGAAACAAAGTATATCGGCGATTATAACTATTCTTTTAAGTATTTTAATTGTTGGCGGTTCATTATGGATAGTATTATATTTCTTCCATACACATATATTATTTGCTTCGTATATTTTGGCTTTTCTATTTGTATTGCTAACAATGCTGATTGGAATTTTATTAAAGAAAGCAAGTAAAACATTTTGATTATGAATGGAAGATGTTTATGAATGAAAAGGAATTAACTTCTAGTTTCAAGGCTCTCTCTTGCGAAACCAGAAGAAAAATTATTTACCTTTTGAAAAGTAAATGCTTATGTGCTGGAGATATAGCCAAACATTTTGAACTAACTGGAGCTACTATTTCACATCATTTAAAAGTATTAGTAGAGGGCAATTTGATAACATCAAAAAAAGTAGGTTTAGAGATATACTATTCTCTCAACATTGAAAAATATAATGTATTGAGTAGGTGGTTTCAATTTCTGAATGATACAGAAAATTTCAAAGAGAAAGGGATAAAATGAACACTCCAAAATATTTAGAAATTGCAGAATTGATTAGAATAGATATATTTGTAAAATATACAAAAGCAAACCAACTAATTCCCAGTATCAGAAGATATGCTCAGATTTACAATGTCAATCCCAATACCGTATCCCGTGCTTTTCGTTTATTAGAAGCAGATAGTATCATTTATCCTTACAGAACACGAGGGTATTATGTTTCAGAAAACATACAAAAGAAAAAAGAAGAATATGGAAGAAAGTGTGCAAAGCATTTGCTGAATGTTCTTCAAAGACTGGGCTATTCTGATGTGGAAATTGAAAATATGATAGAAGAAGTTATAAAAAGGTAGGTGTTCTATTGTGATTAGTCTTAAAAAACGAGATATTAAAAAGGCATTGAAAGCTGGTGCAAAAGCTGGCGGTGTATCATTGGCTGATGTTCGGGCTGATATTGAAGCCACGATTGATGAAGCTATGAACAGCACCGACCCAGAAGTGCAGGCAAATTTCAAGAAATATTTTGGAAATAAACGCCCTACACCAGAAGAATACATTTATATAATTACAAAGAAAACACGGGTTTAGAAAATGCATAAGAGGTGCTATTGTGGAACAACAAACATGGGTATTATGTCCTGTTTGCAATAATAAGACACGAACAAAAATATTAAAAACTACGGAACTAATAAATTTTCCATTGTTCTGTCCGAAGTACAAAACGGAAACTTTAATCAATATAAAGTATGGAAAAGTAACTATTATCAAAGAGCCAGACGCTAAGACGCAGAGCCAATAATTTATGGGTTATTGTAACTTGTAGATTGTCGGCTCTTATTTGTTACCTGCGGAGCAGATCAGCAAATAAGAGTATGAAAGACAAAAAAGAAAACAAGAAGCTGATTACTTCTTGCTCCCCCTGCTGTTCAAGATACCGTCAATCGTACCTTGAATGATTTTTAATTCGTTATCACTCAATAAATCAAGAGAAGTTTCTATCTGACGGCGAGCTGTACTTTTCGTTACTTTTTCTGCTGGATAGAAATATTCATCAACCGATATATTGAACATGGTAACTAAATCATGGAATAACTGAAAACTTGGGTGCGACCCAGTATTTTCAATATCTGCGATATGACGTTCCCCATAGAATACCTTATCGCCTAAATCATTACGAGAAAGTCCCGCTCTTTCACGGGCTTCTCTGATTGCCAGCCCTAGCGGTCTGAAATCAAAAGTATGTGTTTCTTTTGTTTTTCTCATTTTAAATCACCTAGCATGAGTTTATACTTCATGTTATAAATTTAGAATGTGTTAAAATTGCATATAGTATGCAGTAATAATTCAAAAGCTGTTATCGTGTGCGGTAAATAAAAAAAACCGTTCCTAGATAATATACTTTTGTGCGTCTTGAGAAATAACGGGACGGTTTTGGATATAACCAGAACTGTCCTTTTTCTTATAAGTACAAGGTATGGCTCTGGTTAAAGGGGGCTTATACCATGATTGCATACGGAAGAACGTTCTGTCGTTCTCAACTGGATAAATATTTTACCCTAGTATTACAATCATCATACCCTTTACTAGAATTAAAATTTCATATCAATAGAATTTATAAAACAGTCTGTTTGTGTATTTATACACCTATGGGCTGTTTTTGCTTTATTAAAAAGTTTTTTCAACTTTTTTGTAAATTTAGTCAGCAAATCACGCCTGCCATTCCCTATATGGTGCGGAAAGAGGGATAAACGCTTTTCATGTCATAACGGAAAGGGGGTGAGATTGATGAAACCGTCTGACTTCCAAAAAACTGTTCAATGCCGTTTTGAAAGTTGTTTGAAGAAAGTTGTCCGTCATGTTGTAAAGGACTACCAGCAAGGATTGAAACGACGAAAAGATAAAGAAATTCCATTCTGTGAACTTCCAGAAATCGTTGTGGAAAAGCTGGCTGTCTGGGACGAATACGAAACAGACTATACGATTTTTAATGTATGCGGTAATGATATTCGTGTTTATGATGATGAGCTGGCAGAAGCATTGAAGAAACTTCCAGAAAGAAAACGAGATAACGTTTTAATGTACTATTTCTTGGAATTAAGCGACACAAAGATAGCAGACATTTTAAACATTACAAGAAGTGGAGCATTTAGAAGTAGATACCATGCTTTAGAAGCTCTGAAAAAATCACTCAAGGAGGAAAAGTAGAAAATGAAACAGACTTTTAAGAAGCCGTCCTACTATTTGCTTTCGCAGGCAATGGACGGGGACGAAAAAGCGATTGAAAAGATACTGGCATTTTATGACCCTTACATATCAAAGTGCTGTTTGCGTCCACTCTATGATGAATACGGAAATGTTTATATTGTCGTAGATATGGAGTTAAAAGGACTTATCAGAGAAGCACTTATCAAAATGATTTTAGGGTTTGATATTGCCTTAGAAATCGAAGAAGAATAACAAGCAGTAACCGCAGAGCATGATTTGTTCAATCCCCTCTTTCCTGCTCTGCCCCTGCTTCTAAATGAAAGCAACACGCTTTCGCCACAGCTCTTTGACAACTGAATAAAGCAGACAGATACGTTTGTGAGATAGCGAGCCACGGGGACTGTACGCCACGACCTTTTCAAAAGAAAGCGAGCGACCCACGCAGTGATCCGAGAGCGACTGTTGGAAAAGTCGTTTTGCCACGACCTATCCTCACAGGATAATGATACGTCCGCATGGTGCGGTTCTGCCCACAAGAATGGGAATAGTTGAGATACTAACGGAGCTTTCCAAAGCCGTCTGTCTGCTTCTGTAACATTGTGAAAAATACGCATATTGGATAAGCCTATGTGCGTATGTTGAGAATAGATAGCTGACTAAGGGGGCTGATAACTTGGCTAAAAAAGAACCTGCACAATATATCGTAGAACGGGAATTTTTAGGTAAATTTTCCGTAGAGGAATTGCTTGTCCGTATCGTGAAATCTCATGTAAAAAAAGGACTATCAAGAGGGTAAAACCCTTGAAAACAATGGAAAGAAGCCGTACTTTATGGTATAATATTATCATAGGTACGGCAGTTGAATAGGTGGAAAAATGATTTATCAAAAAGGTTCAAACTTATTTAACGTGGCTATTTATATCAGATTATCACGAGAGGACGGAGATAAGGAAGAAAGCGATAGTGTAGGAAATCAGAGAAAACTTTTAACAGAATATGTGAACAAGCATGATGACTTTATCTTATATGATGTTTATATTGATGACGGTTTTACGGGAACGAATTTCAATAGACCAGACTTTCATAGAATGATTGCTGACATTGAAGATAACAAGGTAAATTGTGTTGTTGTAAAAGACCTTTCCCGTTTCGGACGAGATTACATTGATACGGGGCGATATTTGGAAAGAATATTTCCAGAGCTTAATGTTCGTTTTATTTCTGTAACAGATAATATTGATAGTATGAAGCAGGCATACGATATGTTACTTCCTATTAAAAATATATTCAACGAACAGTATGCCAGAGATATTTCTAATAAAATTCAAGCGACTGTAAAATCAAAGCAGAAAGCAGGAGAATTTATCGGAGCTTTTACAAGTTATGGTTATAAGAAATCTCCTGCAAATAAAAATAAACTTGTGATTGATGAATATGCGTCCGAAGTTGTAAAAAGAGTATTTACTATGTATGCACAAGGAATAGGAAAACAAAGCATTGCCAAAATACTAAATGCAGAGGGTATCCTTTGTCCGTCGGAATATAAAAAGCTCAACGGCGAAAATTACAAAAATTGCAATCGTTTAGAGAAAACTTCTTATTGGACGTATTCCACGATTAAAGTGATGTTACAAAATGAGCTTTATATTGGAAATATGGTACAAGGAAAGAAACATCAACGTATGAGAAGCAAACAGCGTCCAGTTGAGAAAGAAAACTGGATAAGGGTTGAAAATACACATGAACCGATTATAGACCGTCAACTGTGGGATAAGGTACAAAAACTGCTGACGAAAAAACATAGGGATATTGATTTAGAAACAAATAAAAATATCTTTGCAGGTTTTATCAAGTGTGGCGATTGTGGTCGGGCAATGATGAAAAATTTCTGGCGACGTGCTGACGGAAGTAAGTCCTATTCATTTTATTGTGGAACTTACAAAAGAAGTGGAAAAGATTATTGCACTCCGCACACGCTCCCGTTTCAAGTATTGAATGATATTGTGCTGGGAGATTTAAAGCAGATTATCCGCAATGTAGAGAACTTGCAGGAACTTGTAAAATCACAATCTTTCACAGCAATAAAAATCAGAAAATCAACAGACATAGAACTGACAAAGTTAAAAGCAGAGCTTGAAAGAGTGAAGAAGTTGAAAAAGTCAATTTATGAAGATTACAAAGACGAACTGATTTCTAAAGAAGAATTTCTTTCTTATCGAGAGGACTATCAACAAAAAGAAACGCTTTACTCCAAACAGATTGAAACGCTGGAAGAAAAGAAAAAGGAAAGTGTAACAGAAGATGTTTTTGAAACACCGTGGTTAAGGCGGTTGTTGGAACTGAAAGACATTGAAGAATTAGACAGAGATATTATTGTGGAAATGATAGACCAGATAACAGTTTATGAAAACCACAAACTTAAAATCTCATACAACTTCGGAAATGAACTGGAACATTTATTTTCAAGCGTTTACTGTGAGGACTTGGAGAAAAAGGCTATCTAATCTCAATACATTTCTAACTCCCCATATATATTGGGGAATACATATCACAATTTGCGTAAACTACAATCAGCACATGGTGGTCTTGATAATGGCGCTAGTGTAGGAAAAATATATGAGTCAGAATTGAACTTGAAAATATCATTTGCATTAAAAGAAGAATTGGAAAATCGAGGTGCCAAAGTGTATATGACACGAGAAGATGATCAAGATATGACAAAACGTGATTATAATTATTCAAAGCAGGATGATATGTATTTACGTGTAAAAAAGATTGATTCATATAAAAGTGATTATCTGATAAGTATTCATTTAAATTCGGCACCAACTTCAAGTGCATGGGGATCACAAGTGTTTTATTATAAAAATAGTGAAAAAGGTAAACGTCTAGCAAATGAAATTCAAGTAGCAATGGTGGAAGTGACAGGAAGTCCTAAGCGAATATCTGGGGCCAGTTTTAGGGTGTTGAGAGCAACACAAACATTAGGAGTACTGATTGAATGTGGATTTATATCTAATGCTAATGAACGCGGGCAGCTTCAAAGTTCTAAGTATCATCAAAAACTGGCAATAAAAATTTGTGATGGTCTAGAAAATTATCGGAAAAAGTATCCTGAAGATACAATTAATAAAGAGGATTATGAAAAAATATTAAATTAATAGATATTAGATTTAGATAATAAAAAATAGTTGAGATCATCAAGAAATCTTAACTATTTTTGTTTATATGCAGTTATAGCATAAAAAATAATTTTAAAGATACTATATCATATAGTATCTTTAAGAAATCAATGATTATTATATCTATAATTATAGAATTGATACATAATAATTAGTACATATATAAGGGCTATAACGTTAAGAAAATTATAGTTTAGATGAATTAAAATACTATTAATGAAAGGATCGATATAATTGACGAGAACTATTCCTAGAATTCCCCACATCAAACTATAAAACATACAAATTCTACCAGAATAATTATGAGAAATTTTAGAATAATTCCAGATCTGAATATTTGAATCTTTTGATAAAAAATAATGTGTCAGATATTCTAATACCGTACAACAGATCAGAGAATAAAAAAATGTATCGAAATTATTTTGATAATAGGGTACAGTCTTTAAAATTAATAGTGCTCCAAAACCGTATATAGGAATGAAAGGTCCTTTTAATAATCCCGAAAAATATATTTTACGTTCTAAAATAGACACATATACAGATTCCATGATAAAACCTAAAAAAGTGTATATAGCAAATTTTACCATTATTACCTCCTGTAATATAATTATGAAAAGAAATAAAAAATATGCAAAATTGTATTAAAATTCTATGTTGTGATGAAAAGAGAGAAAAAGAGTATATATATTTTTGTCAAAAAATATAATTAAACTATTGACGATTAAAAATATGTATGTTATTATATCATGGCAGTCGATTGATGGGCCTGTAGCTCAGTTGGTTAGAGCGCACCCCTGATAAGGGTGAGGTCGATGGTTCAAATCCATTCAGGCCCACCATATATAGTTTAGTGTTGTTACTTGGGGCCTTAGCTCAGCTGGGAGAGCACCTGCCTTGCACGCAGGGGGTCAGCGGTTCGATCCCGCTAGGCTCCACCAATTTGGATGTTTAGTCTGCTTAGGCAGACTTTTTAAGTATTTTAAGGAGAAAAATATGACGAATCGTATAGTAATTTTGATTGTATCTTTTTATATATATAGCTTTATGGGATGGATCTGGGAATCGATTATTTTGCCGTTAGCGAGAAAACAAATGCCTTATAATAGAGGTTTTTTAAATGGCCCATGGTTACCGATTTATGGTTTTGGAGCAATGCTGGTGATTGTTTTGTTTGATACACATAAAGTTAATTATCCAATTTATACTTTATTTTTAAGTAGTGGTGTAGTTGCTTGTATATTAGAATATTTTACTTCGTTTATTATGGAAAAGCTGTTTCATCAACGCTGGTGGGATTATAGTCAAAAAGCTTTTAATCTAAATGGACGTGTTTGTTTGGAAGGGTTTATTTGTTTTGGTTTATTTAGTGTTGTAGCGATAAATTATGTTCAGCCTTTTTTTACTGAACAGTTATTGAAAGTTAATGAAAATATTTTATTTATAATTAGTGGTGTTTTGACAGTGGGATTTATTCTTGATACTATTATGTCAATGCGCATTGCTTTAGATATAGAAAAGAAATTAGATCTTGTAAAACAAATTTTAGAAGAACGCGAAGAAAAAATTGTTGCTGAATTAGAAAAAGGACATGCAAAAACTATGAAAAAATTAGAGAAAAAAGGGCATGAATGGCAAAAGCAGCAGTTGTTATTAAAAACATTGTTGAAAAAAGAAAAATTGTTTACATATCGTCATCGCCGTTTGATTAGAGCTTTTCCACAAATACTTAAAAAGAAACGGGATGATGATTAGTGTTAAAAAAATATTTTGGGACAAAACAATTTTATAAAGAAGTAACGATGATTGCGCTTCCGATAATGGGACAGCAGTTTATTACTACTTTTGTTAATTTAATTGATAATATCATGATTGGAAGTGTTGGAAATATTGCGTTGACTTCAGTAACGGTAGCGAATCGTTTCTTTTTGATCATGAATTCAATTTTGTTTGGATTGTGTGGCGCTGCCGGAATTTACATTGCTCAATATTATGGGGCAAAGAAAAAAGACAGATGTCAGGAAGTTTTTAATATAAATATGGTATTTTCGTTTGGGGCTGCTATGCTTTTTACTTTATTGTTATTTGCGATTCCTAAATTTGCAGTCCAGCTTTTTTCACAAACACCAGTAATTGTTGAAGAAGCTGTTGCTTATCTTAAGATTGCAAAATTTACATATCTTCCTTTTGCGATTTCTTTTACTTGTATGATGACATTAAGAGCAGTTGGAATCAATAAAATTCAATTAAAAGTAGGGACAGTTGCGGTACTTACAAATACATTATTGAATTATTGTTTGATTTTTGGACATTTTGGATTGCCTAAAATGGGAATTCAAGGTGCGGCTCTTGCAACCTTGGTTGCAAGATTAGTAGAAATGACTATTTATTTAATGGTATTGATAAGTAAACGGCATTTCTTTAAATTTGATTTAAATGGATTATTGCATATTAATACGGATTTGCTTGTTAATATTATTCATAAAGCTATTCCTTTGACTTTAAATGAAATTTTATTTTCTGTAGGACAGGCAATGGTTTTTAAATCATATATTAGATGCGATGAATATTTAGTTGCGTCTATATCTGTCGTAGATACAGTTTCTAATATTATGTTTATTGCTTTTGGGGGCTTATCTTCAGCTGTATCGATTATGATTGGAAATGAATTAGGTGCCAATCAACTTGATGAAGCTAAGGATAATGCAAGAAAGCTGTTATGTTTTTCTCTAATGGTATCTTTGGTGGTTGGAACCTGCTGTTTTTTGGCAGCACCTTTTGTACCGAATTTATATAATGTAGATGTTTCGATAAAAGAAACGATTATAGCTTTACTTAGAATAAAGTCGATAATAATTAATGTGTATGCTTTTAATGTATGTATTTTCTTTATATTAAGGGCTGGTGGCGATGCTTTAAGTACAATGATCATGGATAGTGGTTTTTTGTGGATGGTGAATGTATTGATTTCAACATTGTTATCAATGTTTACAGATTTACCATTAGTTACTTTGTATATGATCGTGGAAAGTTTAGATTTTATTAAATTAATAATTGCGATATATTTTTTGAAAAAAGAGCGTTGGGTTAAAAATATTGTAGTAGTAGGAGAGTAGGATGAAAAAAGAAAATTATTTTATTAAAACGCTTAATGGGATGGCATATGGCTTTTTTTGTAGTTTGATAATTGGAACGATCTTAAAGCAGTTAGGAAATTTTACAGGAATTGATGAGCTAACTGTATGGGGACAAACAGCGACTTATCTGATGGGACCGGCAATTGGTGTAGGAATTGGTTTTGCAGTTGATGCAAAAGGATTAAATCTAATTGCGGCTATTATTGCGGGAAGTATTGGTGCAGGAACTTTTAATGGAAATACAGCGGCGACAGGTAATCCCATAGCAGCATATGTTGCAGTAATTGGTGCAATTGAAATAACTCGTTTTATTCAAGGAAAAACACCGATAGATATTTTACTGGTACCTTTTACTGCGATTATTATAGCTGGAATAATTACGATTATAATTGGTCCGTATTTAACAAAATTGATTTTAGGAATTGGTGATTTGATTAATCAAAGTGTAAATATGCAGCCTATTTTAATGTCAATTATAATTGCAACTTTGATGGGAATGGTTTTAACGACACCGATTTCCAGTGCGGCAATTGGGGTGATGCTAGAGTTAAATGGTTTGGCAGCTGGTGCTGCTTTGGCAGGATGTTGTGCTCAAATGATTGGTTTTGCGGTGATGTCAATAGAGGATAATGATATTGGAGAAGTGATTGCGATTGCAATCGGAACGAGTATGCTGCAGTTTAAAAATATTGTTCAAAAACCAATTATTTGGATTCCACCAATTATAGCTGGGATTATCGTTGCCCCAATATCGACTTGTGTGTTAAATATTTCATGTACATCAGTTGGCTCTGGAATGGGAACGGCTGGTTTAGTTGGAATCTTAGAAGCTGTTAATGTAATGGGAGGTAATTATTGGATTCCGATTGTTGTTGTTGATATAATTGCACCGGCTTTTATTTCTTGGACTAGTTATAAAATGTTAAAAAAATGTGCTTTGATAAAGAGTGGGGATTTGAAATTGAAACAGTTTTAATTGAATATGAAAAAGAAGCGGCATATAACGCTGCTTCTTTTGTGTTAATCGGTTGAAAATAATGCAATAATATCATTTGTAGACATTTTAGTGATATTACTGTTATTATTTTCAATAAAGATATTAGATAAATCTTGTTTTTGTTCTTGAAGTTTTTGAATTTTTTCTTCAATACTATTTTTCATAATTAATTTGTATACTTGAACGTTATTTGTTTGACCAATACGATAAGCGCGATCAGTCGCCTGATTTTGAGCTGACATATTCCACCATGGATCATAATGGATAACAATAGAGGCTGCAGTAAGATTTAGACCTGTACCGCCGGCTTTTAAGGAAATCAAAAATACATTGGTATTATCGTTTTGGAAGGCATTAACTAATTGATGTCGTTTGATCTTATTTGTTGCTCCAGTTAAAACATAATAAGAAATATCTTCGTTGCGAAGTTCTTTTTCAATTAAATCTAATGAAGTTGTAAAAGATGAAAATAATAAAACTTTTTGATTATTCTCTTTAGCTTTTTTGATGATATCTAAACATGCTTTCATCTTAGAACTAGGCTCTTGAATTTCTTTATATAGTATTCTAGGTTCGCAACATAATTGTCGTAATCGAGTCATCATTGATAAAATCTGGATTTTATCAATGTGCTCGATATTTAAGGCGGTTTTTAGCTTGTTATTGATTTGGCTTAGATTGGCAATATATAGATTCTCTTCTTCTTTAGAAAAAGCAATTTTGATATTGTTTTCAATCTTATCTGGTAATTCATCTAATACTTCTTGTTTAGTTCTTCTAAGAATAAATGGTTCAACCATCTTTTTTAAACGCTGTTGAACTTCTTTGTCTTCATTTTGAATGATTGGTCGCTCAAAATGTTCTTTAAAATAATTATAACTGAATAAATAGTTAGGCATTAAGAAATCAAATATTGACCATAGTTCAGCTAAAGAATTTTCAATTGGTGTACCAGTTAGTGCAAAACGATGTGAGCTGTTTAATTCTTTAACAGCTTTAGCATTTTTTGTTGCTTGATTTTTAATGTATTGTGCTTCATCTAAAATAATATATTCAAAATAATAATCTTTATATAAATTATAATCTCTTCTTAAATAATCGTAAGAAGTAATTATAACATCGTAATCATTGATTTGCTCAATTAGTTTTTTTCGTATAGGTAAAGTTCCGGTGATACATAGGACTTTTAGGTCACTAGAAAATTTTTTGATTTCATCCTGCCAGTTTAGAATTAACGTGGCAGGAGTAATGACAATACTAACTTTATCATTTGTTTTAGTGTTTTCTAAAACGGTGATCATTTGAAGTGTTTTACCTAATCCCATATCATCAGCTAAAATTCCGCCAAATCCATAATCGCTCATAGTTCTTATCCATTTATAGCCTTCACATTGATATTCTCTTAGAATGTTTTGGTAAGGGTGGGGGATAAGATAGTTGTTATTATTACAATGGGTCAATTTATTGATTAATTCTTTGAATTGTGTACTTCGTTCAAAGTTAATGGAATGTCTATCTAGGGATAATTGATTTAAGAATAGGGCTTTAGATTTATCGATTAAAATAGAGCCATCCTGAATATTATTTTCATTAAGATTTAAGTCTTGAATTAGACTATATGCTTCGCTTATTGCATTGTCTTCTAAGTTTATGAAATCACCATTTTTTAGACGGTGATAAGATTTCTTTTTTTGAATAGAATGAAGAATATCCTGGATTTCATCTTTTGAAACATTGATACTGTTTAAGTCTATTTCTAGTAGATTATTTTTTAATCGAATACCTATATTTAAAGAGATATTCTTAGGTTTATTGATATTTTTAATATCTTCACTTACGAATACTTCGCAGTATTGATTTAATTTAGGTAGAATGTTTTTTATAAAATAATAAACATCTTCATCATTATTTGTGATTAGATACATTTTAGTTAATTCATCATAATTTGCATAATTTTCAATCAATACTAAAGCTTTATCAACATTTAATGGAAGTTTGGTTTCGTAACTATCGATATATTTACCGTCAAATAAAATATTTCCATTTTCATCACGATATTCTAAATTAATAGTTAGATCGCCAAAATTATTTAAATCAATATACGCTAATAAAGTAATTACACTTGGCATATAGTCATCGATATTTGCTCCTGTAATAGAAATATATGGTAAAATTTGATCAATGATATATTTTCCAAAGTATCCAAAATCTTCCTTAGATACAATTAAATTTTCTTTATCCAGCTTAGATAAGAGATTTTTAGTTATTTGTGACATTTCTAAACTATAACGATTTAAAATATTATCTTTTAAATAATAAATATATTGATTTCCAAGAATTAATTGCCCTTCTAAAGGAACAAGTGAGATTTCAAAATAATCTTCTTTATCTTCAATATGAATAGTAAGATTTTTTAAATCGATGGTTGTAAATAATATATTTATGTTTAAATTTGTTAAATATGTTTCAAAGAAATCGTCTATATTATATTTATTAATATCGATTGAACGATAGCGTTCGATCTCATCAATAAATTCACTATTATCTTTAATAAAATCTATTTGTTTTAAAGCTTCTTGACTAAATGATTTACGATTATGATCAGTAATTAATTTACTGCCATATGTAAAGATTTTATGATAGCGGTAATTATTTATAAATTCTTTTAAGTTTTTAATTAAGTAAGTTTTAGTGTTTCCGATACGGTAATTGATTAAAATTCGATTAAATGAATAATTTATATTTGGAAAAAGTTCTATTAAAGCATCGTTGGTTATGCTTATTTCTTTTTTATCTACATATTTTTCAATAAGTTTTTTTGATTCTTCAATTTTTGTTTGAATCATTTTTTCTTCACGAATGCGTTCAAATTCTTCGAATTTTGCACGATAATCAATTTTTTGATTAAATTGGAATGGGATATCTGACATTTCTAGACTGTAAAACTTTAGTAATAATACTCCAATATGACCACAGGCTAATTCGTTTGGGTGGCAATTATGACAGCTGCACTCAAAAGTAACGATTTTTCCACTTGTATCAACGATAATATGACTAGTACTGACGCGACCATATATTTCTACAGTACCATCAATATGATATTCATTACCTTGCTTTAAAACAGACATGTTAGTAATCACATTGTCTTTGTAGTAGTTATGAGCAGTTTTCCAGTTTTTTTCATTAAATATTCTATTTATCTCATCATCTTTTATATACATGTTCTTTCCCTCCAATGATTTATTATATCATCAATTTAATGATTACCAAATAGAAATTGTTTAAGAAAATAATTATTTATTATTTTAGAGAATAATGCTATAATATTTACAGATGCCGGTATAGCTCTAACGGTAGAGCAATCCACTCGTAATGGATAGGTTGCTGGTTCAAATCCAGTTGCCGGCACCAGTTAAATGATAAAAACTACCTGATTAGGTAGTTTTTATATGGTCAAAGTATATTTTACAAAGATAAAATTAGTTTTTTTATATATAAAAAGATGAATTATAATTCATCTCAATTTGTTGAATGGTGACCCGCAGGCGATTCGAACGCCTGACCCTCTGATTAAAAGTCAGATGCTCTACCGGCTGAGCTAGCGGGTCGTATTTAGCAGTGCCATATAAAAATAGCATATTTTTAGAATGTTGTAAAGCGATTTTTTAAATAATTTGCTATAAATATAGAATACTGTTATAATTTAGTTATGAATGGAGGGAAAAAATGAAAAAATCACTCAAATTATTGATGATATTTGTCATTGCTTTAGCGTTAACGGGATGTGTTAAAGTTCGTTGTCAAATCAATATTACTGATAGGGATGATGCTGATATTATTATGGCTGTTCTTTTTGATAAAGAAATACTAGATACATATCAGATGAGTCAGGATAATATTAAAAGTCAATTACAAGAAGAAGGAAATTTTAAAAATTGGGAAATTAAAGATGCTAGTGAGACGATTGATGGAAAAAAGTATTTAGGATTTAATGCAACAGCACCAAAAGAAGTTTCTGAAAAAATATTGGAAGATTTAACAGTTGAAGAAAATCAATATACTTTAAAATTAAAAGGTTCAGATTTAGATAAAACTATAAATACTAACGAATTTGAGCAGTTAGGATATTCTACTGATAAATTAGAAGAAATGGGAGTGGAATTTAGCATTAAAATTTCTATGCCTGGAAAAATTAAAAGTTCTACATTTGGAGAAGTTAAAGATGGTGTAGTGACGATTGGTTTAAAAGATTATGAAAAGTTATCAGATGGTGTTGAAATTGTTTCAGAAACATCAGAACCTTCTAGTAATACGGGATTAATTGTTGGTGTTATAGCAATAGTGATCGTTGGAGCAGGTGCTTTCTATTTTTATAAGAGAAAAAGTAAATCTAATAAAGATAATTTGGAATAAATTTTAAGATAAAAGGTTCGAAGGTATAAATTTTCGAGCCTTTTAAAATAGGATTTTTTTATATTATGAGTATATACTTTTCTACATAATTTTAATTTGAATAATGCTTTAATAAAATAAAAAAGGATATTTAAATTATGAAAAACAAATGGTTAAGTATAATGATTGGGATGATAATGCTTGTAGGGTGTGTTAAACAAGATACTGAAAATATGGTTTCGATATCTAAGATTGATATAACTGAGCTTAATGCACAAAGAAAAGTTAGTAAAAATGTAATTGATTTTGAAGATGATCAACAAGGTAAATATGATTTGTTGAAGCTGATGATTAATAGTGTTGATTATTATAATTTGGTAAGTGGAAAAATGTGTGTTACTTCATCATATTTAGATAATCAAACACAAATAAAATATGAGTTTCAAATTAATATACCAGAATATCGATCTTTTGTTTATCAAATATCTTCAAGTGGATATAGTGAACAGGTAATGTTTAGAGATAGTAAGAATATGTATTTTTTTACTGGTAACAGAGAGGACCTGGATAATTTTAGTTTTGAAGAATTAATTAATAAAAAAGAAATCAGTATTGAAGAAATAGATAAAGATGATAATTTATTCAAGTTTGCAAAATGGTCTTTAGAAGAGCGATTTAATGATATCAATATATCACGAGTTGCTAATGATTTATATGGTGATGTAGCACCGTATTTGTTGCCTGAGGATATAGCGTTGAGACAATTAGGGGTTAGTTTAGAAAATTTTAATATTAAAGAAAAAAATAATTTTTTGAAAAGAGAGGTGTTTTTTGTAGAAGGTAAAATAAAAAATGATTTGTATGTTGAAGGAGGAACCGTATCTTTATTGGTGGACAAAGAAACAGGAATAGTTTTAAAGTATGTTCGTAGTAGTAATAATAGTCGAGTAGAAATGAAAATGGAAAGTATTTCAATAGATGGTGATCATGAAGAAGACTTATATGAAAAATATATTAAAAGTAGTTAAGAAAATTGTATAGATTGACTTGTCAATCTGTACAATTCTTTAAAGCAGTTTCATTTTATAATACCTAGCACAGAAAAAAATAAAAAAATGTAAAAAAAGTATTGCATATAATTTACATAAATGATATTATATTAGGGCACCAAGTTGCTTGAATAGCTCAGTTGGTAGAGCAATCGGCTGTTAACCGATCGGTCGTAGGTTCGAGTCCTACTTCAAGCGCCATGGCCTGTTGGAGAAACGGTTAACTCACATGCCTTTCACGCATGCATTCACGGGTTCGAATCCCGTACAGGTCACCATTTTGGAGGTTTAGCTCAGTTGGGAGAGCATCTGCCTTACAAGCAGAGGGTCAGCGGTTCGAGCCCGTTAACCTCCACCATTAATATTATAAGCCGGCTTAGCTCAATTGGTAGAGCAACTGACTTGTAATCAGTAGGTTGAGGGTTCAAGTCCTTTAGCCGGCACCATTTTATATGCGGGTGTGGCGGAACTGGCAGACGCACTAGACTTAGGATCTAGCGCCTTCGGCGTGCAGGTTCGATTCCTGTCACCCGCACCATTATTTATAAAATTTACTCAAGTGGGTAAGTTATCGTTCGATAGCTTACCCACTTTTTTTCGTTTTTAAACGATATTTCAAGGAGGTGAGATAAAATGATTGTCGATACTAAAAAAAGCGATACAGTGGAAGAAAATAACCTTAGAGCAGAGCGTTTGTTTGAATTGATGAAAGTCAATCTTATTCCGTGGATACGGGATCTGTTAAAAGAAAATGAAATGCAGCCCAGCGACATTGAAAAGATGTTTGATAAAAAGAAAAGGATGATTTCTAATGCTATGAGAGGTGATTATCAGCCGTCAATTCAGTTTTATATAAAAATGGGAATTGTCTTAGATAAATCTCCAGGAGAGGTTCTTGACAGTGTTATCCTTTACGAACAAAAAAATAATATGAAAAAGAAAAAAACTTAAATTAATAATAACTCTGTTTGGCGACAAGGGCTATTAATTTAAGTTTAAGCAAAAACACGAATACCCGGATTGTATCGAAATTCAAAACCGCTCAATCACCGCTCAATCACCGCTCGATCCTCGATCCATGCTCCACACTGCACACTGCACTGTCTACTGCACCATGTACTACACCGTGTACTACAACCGTGTTTTGTAAAAAAATGTATTTAATTAATACAAAATGATTATAGCAAGATTAATAGACTATTTCAATGATTTCAGTACTGAAAATACGGTCTGAAATAAAAAAAACATTAAAGCAGAGCTTTAATGTCTATTTAGGAGGACGAAGAATAGATGATTACCAATAACACTTATGTATCTTACGCTACATGCGGTTCCAGAGATGATATCAATATCTGGCTTAATACCGGTCATGACATCTTCAGCAACCGTTCGGACTATAAGACAGTGATAGCGCATCAATGTGATTATAAGGACAGGCATTCTTATACTTATGGCAGAAAGAAGAACAAAAAGGTTTACTCTAATATTTATGCCCATCTGATGGAGGTTATGATTCCAGTTACTATGACTGATGCACTTAAGCATGATTTTATCAAAAAATTCATGTGTGCAGTAAATCCGCTTTACAAGCTTAACAGTTTCCTGTACTGCTACAAATTTATTTCAAAAGGTAAAGGTAGCTATATTAGTGTACTGTGTTTTACCAGAAAGTATTTCAAAAGACAACGGTTAATGACTGTTACCTATGAAAAGGATTATATTTACAGCAGTAAGACAAAAAGGCTGTGTAAGAAAGATGATCCGGATGCAGTACTTGTTCATAAGAAAGGTGATATGAAAAAAGATGCCAACGGCTCTCCTGTAAAAGAAACTTTCTTTGTTTCCCAAACAGAGCAAGAAATATTTAAATATACTTCTTTTACCCGATTTCATAAACGTCTTTTAAAAAATGCCGAGTATGCAGCTATGCTGTTAGACCGGGATTTCTGGAATAAAAAAATAAAGTATTTTTCACGGATAACAATAAAAAAATCAGGTTTTAAAAATAAAGAAAAGATTCATATAAAAAATCAGCTGATAATCAGGCTAAATTCCCGTATTAATTCTATGCAGACTGCATTACAGGAAGGCAGGTACTGGAACACCTCGGATATTGATAAAGCCTTTCATAAGATGATTCATCGTATTAACAGTCTGTTATATCTAACCAGATGGACCGACCCGGTGAGTGGCAGTTCGATCTATCTCGGAACAAAACAGTCTGTTACATGTTTAAAAGACAATATTTCTTTAATAGAGGAGTATATAGAGTCACTCCTAACGCAGTGGTGGGCTGATGAAGTATATAGTGATGATGATTTTACAGCTGATCAATATACGGAGCATGAAGCTGATTCGGTTAAATCTTTAGTTGAAACTGATAAATACTGGAAAGATTTCAACAACAATAAGTGGAGTAAGAACCGCTATAGTTATGAGGAGGCTCTTGAGTATTCAAGAACTCTTATAAACTGCAGGAACTGCATCAATTGCCTTGACTGCCGAAACTGTAAAAACTGCACTGACTGCATAGACTGCAGCTGCTGCACTGGATGCTGTAACTGTTTTGAATGTGTTTTCTGTATCAGGGCAACTGATCAGCATCATTATATGGAGAAACCTTCAAATACTGGATACTGGGACAACAACTTAATAAATACATATCTAAATCTGAAAGAAAAAGGGGTGGCTTAAATGAAAAAACTGCAATGCTATGTTGCATCAAGTTTTGATGAACTGAACAAAAAATGCGGATATGGAGTAATTATGGTAGAAGAATACAAACCAATTGATATTATAAGCGGTTTTACAGAAGAATCATGGCAAATAAAGAGCTATCAGGTTGGAGGATATCTGATAGGGGTTTTGAAAGGGATTAAATATGCAATAGCTAATAATTATGATGATGTTACGATTTTTTACAATTTTGAGGGAGCAGACAAGTATACAAAAATAAGAAACAGTGAAGGATTATCAGATGTAGTAAAAACATATCTCTCAGGTTTCAAGGATTTAGAACAGAAAATTGATATAAAATTTGAAAAGGTTAATATGAACCTGTTTCTTCCAAGAACAAATTTACAGCGTGCATATAAAGTATCCAGAAAAGCAACGCGCGAAGAATATGATGAATTTCATATTCTAAACAAGAAGAATTTCAAGGCTTAAAATCGGATGTTTGCTGGAGCAGAATGGGATAAATATACTGTACAGGACGCTTTAAAAAACGGAAAAGATGAAATGTCTCAATTGGTAAAAATGAGATTATAAGGGCATTAACATATAAAAATCATATTATATCGGTAGAATAGCCGACATAATGATTAGAGTTTACTGGAGAGGAGTAATGGTCGATGCTGAATAATGACAAATCTGATAACTGCAGAAGAAAAGTAAATATAAAATTATCTATTGAAAATGTTAAAGCTGTTTTGAACAGAGTAAGTGAGTTGATGCTCGATCATGCCTATTCAGTCGAAGCAAATATTTCATCATTTTCTGCCTCTGTAATAAGAATGTCCAATGGCAGTTTAGAAAGCGGTGACTATAAGTTTATTAAAAGTGTATGCAAGTCAAATAGTAACGAAAATTATATATGCAGAACGCTTGAAGCTGTAAATATGCTGAAAAATGAAAAACAAAAAAATGTAATTATTCTTCACTATTTCTATAACGCTACATTTAATGAAATACGTTATGGTTATTATGATTCAGTACACGATGTTGAGTTTGAACCTATCTGGCAGGTATATAAACTTCGTGATAATGCGCTGGCAGAGCTTATTTATCTGTTTGATGATGTACTGGTCTATGAAGATGAAAATATAAGGAACAAGAACACAAAAACTGTAAAAGAAAGTAAAAGTAAAGAGCGAATCCCAGTTAACTATATAGCTAAGAATGGAATGCACGGGACTATACATTTAAAAGATTACGAAGATTTTTTAAACTGGTCAAAGCGTATGAAGATATTCAAAGATGTTGAATTAACTGAAGAAACTATTAAGAATGTCAAAGCGGTGTTTGGGGTGAAAGGGGTAGCGTAGATGTTTGATGTCAAATACTTGAATTTTATTTTGTAAAATGAGTTGATTCTTATTAGTTTATGAATGTTTTTGCTGTTGAGATTAATACGAAAAAGTGAAATTTAATAAAAGAAAAAACAAGGAGAATAGAGAGATGAAAGTTATAAGTATTATCAATGAAAAGGGCGGAGTTGGAAAAACCACCGCATCAGTAAATATCAGTTACGGGTTAGTAGAAAGATTAATGAATGACGGAAAAAGAATTTTGTTAATCGATGCAGATGCACAGGGCAATGCAACTAAATTTTTTCTGCCGGAGTTTAAATCAATTACATTAGAAGAATTTAATATGCTGGAGGTACCGGAAAACTGTGACATTAGAAGTTCAACTAAGTTTATAAAAAATTCACTAATCAGTATGCTTGGCGAAAGAAATGATTTAAATAAACTTCTGCTTGAGGGGAAAGATGTTATTAGAGAGTGTATTCATCAAACACAGTATCAGCAGTTAGATATTATTCCATCAATCGGTACTGAACTTATTGCTACAGATAAGCTGCTTGGTGCATCAACAGGTCAACGACATGTGATTTTAAAAAGGGCTTTGAGAGAAATTAGAAATGATTATGATATCGTGATCATTGATCATGCACCAACATTTAATAATATTACTGTAAATGGTCTATTTTGTTCGAATGAAATTATAATCCCACTTAAACCAGGTGGATTTGAATTAAAGGGGCTGATTGATACACTTGAGGAATTGTTTGATATTGAAGATGATTATGAATGTGAATATAAAATAAGAATATTGATGAATATGATTCCTCGTGGTATAAGACCGGCTTACATCAATTTTATTAATAAGATTAGAGAATTCTATGGCGATACTATTTTAAAGACAACAGTAGGCTATCAGGATGCAGTTGCATCAAGATCAACTATGAGCGGTAAATTACTGTATAACAGTAAAACTGGTGTTGGTGAGGATTATCGTAATCTTGTAGATGAATTAATTAAAGAGTTTGATAATGAAATTTAAATCCTGGTAAATTTACCAGGATTATGAGGAGGAGTAAAGGTATGGCACTTACAAATTTAATCAATGCAGATAAAGTTAACAAGATGAATAAGAAACCCGTTGGACTAAAAACTATTGATATTGATGATATAGAAGTGAATCAACATAATCAGTTTGATATTAATGGAATTGACGAGCTTAAATCGTCAATTCTGGAATATGGATTAAGGAAACCACTGGATGTTTATAAAATAGGTGACAGATACAGGATAAGTGATGGTGAACGTAGGTATACAGCACTTAAGGGATTAGCTGACGAGGGAAAGATAGAACCGGAAGTATACTGTATCGTTTATGAAGCACCGGAAAGTGAATTAAATGACCGTTTGCGTTTGATATTAGGAAATGGGACAAGAATAATGTCGGAACTAGATAAAATAAAAATTGTTGCTGAGCTGTTAGATATATATCAGCAATTGGATCCTAAACCTAAAGGTAATAAAAGAGACTGGATTGCACCTTTTATTGGTGCAAAGTCAGGTAAAACGGTACAAAAATATATAAATGCAATTGAAAAGAAAGAAGAATCTGTTGATATAGGAACGCATGATGAAGCCAAAAAAGATAGCTGTAAAAATAAAGAGTATGGATTAAGTGAACTCTTTTCAGATTACAAAAAGCTGTTAAAGCAGATTGATAAGATTAATAAAAAAGTTGAGAATACATCTATATCTCATAAAAAGATTGCAGAGTCTGATGATAGGGATATTACTGTCGAAGATTCTCTAATAAATATTCATAATGTGATTAGTAAATTTAGCAGATGTATTCAAATATCAATTGAGATAGATGAACAAAATAAAGATGAAAATGTTTTAGATGGGCAGATGAGTATGGATGAAATATAAGTACAAGGAAATTACAACGCTGGTAAATTTACCAGCGTTGGCAAAGGAGGAATATGATGATTAAACGTTTATTTTATACTGTTTTTAATAACATTGATGTATTTAGGTTATTTAAATGGATAGTTATATTTATTATTGAGTGTGTAGCAATGTATTTAGGATTTTTAGGTTTTGCCTGTTTAGTAAATCCGGATATGGTAGATAAAAGTTTTGTGGCCAGTGCTTCCTTTCGAAATAACTATTATGTATATTTAACTATAATTTTTTTGACTGAGGGAATTAGAAATATAACCAGTTCTATTTTCTTTGATAGAAAAATTACTTATATCAGTGGTTCAACAATAGAACGGATAAAAAAAATAAAAGTTTTATGTATGGAATTTTATTCTTTTATAAATGAAATAATGCATGATTCAGATAAAATACTTAGATTTTGTGGAGTAGTTTTAATATTTGTTTTCTGCATTTTGATTTTGTTGCTTTTACCTATATTGGTTTATTTTATGTATGGATTTATATTGCTTTTTATAGAAATTTTAATGTATTAAAGCAGAACAGTGAGAGTATTCTTTGATAATATGGAATGTCATGTTAGAGAATTCGAAGAAAATCGTTTCTTTCCAGTGCAAATGGCTAATATTTTAGGAGTGAAATAAAAATGGAAATAAAAAATAAACAGAATTTTACGAAAAATACTAAGATTTATTTTGAACATTGTGTAGAGATAAAAGATAACAGTTATTTAATAATTTTTGGTCATCACATAAACGGTGGATTTATAGCAATACCAAATTGGAATATTTGCTGTGAAGCATCTGATCATAGTGATAGCTGTTATTATAATCGAATTAAATTAATGGATGCAGGAATGGATGAAATTACTGCAAGAGGGATTTCTGAATATATTAATTCATGGATTGAAGTCAATTACAATATACCAGGTGATTAGAATGGCGCATGATTTTACTATAAGAGTACCAAATGGAATATGGTCGAAAAGATATGATGTAATAACTGTTGGAAATGAACATACATACATTGAAAAAAAGGAATATAAAGGAGTACCTAATGATGAAGTGTATTTCTTTGGATATGCAGATGGAATTTTTTATAAAGCTTTTAGATGTGAGGAATGTAATGCATTATCTGGTAATGGGTCAATATATTTGATTTCGTATGATACAGCAGTAAAAAATTTAAAAAAGGCAAAAAATGAATTTTATAAATTAAACTATCCAGATCCAACAAGAATTAACGATATTAAAGAATTTTATGAACGTATGAAACACGATTATAAAAATGTTGAATATTTTGAAATTATTTTTGATTAATTTAATTGAGGTTGAAATGGTTAATTGGAAATATGAAAAGAGTTTTAAAATTCAGGAGGTTATAGAGGATGCCAAAAATTATAGTATATGCTAATTACGAATTCACAAATGATAGTAATCATTGTGCGGATAATGGAGAGCTTTCAATGTTGTATGATGTACCAAAATCGTGGTTGAAATGGAATGAAGAAAAACGACAAGCCTGGCTGGAAAAAAATAGTGAAAAAATTGAAAAGGAGTTCATTTATTCTATGTGTGTTAATGACATTTATGATCATTATGAAGATGTTGAATAAAAAGAGGGATTAAAATGAATAGAATCGAGAAATTTAGAGCTGAACTGGAAAAATATGAAGAAAAATATGCATTATTAATAAAAGAGCATATTCAAGAGGAAATTAATAAAATTGATTCAGACATTGAAATAAGCATATACAGCAATGATATAGATCGTATTTATGTCACATATAAACAGTTTAAATTTGAATTTACGTATAATTATTCAATAATAAGCAGGGAATTGTATCTTCGTGGTTATGGAAAAACTAATACTCATGGTTATTCTTATGACAGGTATACAAGAGAAGAACAGAAGGAACGTGAGAGAGCATATGATTATGTGCGTTCAATATTAAAAAGTGTTTTAGAATGTGATCAAGGCCAAAAGGAGATGATAAAAAATGTATGTAATTAAATATAATAGTGAAATTTATGCAGGAACATACAGTGATATGGATGGGCTGTATCTTTATCCAAGCAGTTGGTTTAATATGCAAAAACCAAAAGTTTTTAAAACACTAAAAGGCGCAGAAAAGCATCTTAGTAATCTAAAAAATAAAATCGTTTGGGGAAATGATGAAAATGCATATAATTTTAAAATTATTGAATGGTCTGAAAATGATTTAGAATCACATTTAATGTTTATTGGACTTAAAACACCTGAAAAAAATACAAATGATGATCTACAAAACAGTAATACTCTTTCATCAGATAAAAAGTTAGAGAAGTATTGGAAAAAAGTATTCAAACCATTGAAAATGAAAAATCAAGAAATAGAAATTACAAGTATCACAGTATCTAATAATGTATGTATCATAAGTTATTTAATGCCTTACTGCACATCTGCTGACAAATATAGCTTTCAAGCTGATATAGATAAAGAAAAAGTAATCGATGGATTTTGTAACGCAGTAGAAGAAAGAGCAAATGAAATGATTACTATGATTAGAGAATGCAGTTATATAAGAAATCTATTTTAAATATAAAGCGTGCAGGTTAAATATGAAAAAGAAGTGTAACATTTGCGGACAATATTAAACGGGGATTAAAAATGTGTGTATTTTTAATCCTGAGTCTATTAAGTTGTAGTGCAACTACATATATTTAAAAAATAATTATAAAAAATTTATAAATAGTATGATGATTAAAATTTAAACTTGCAAAGGGGACAGTAAAAATGAGCAATACAATAAAGGCAATAAACTATGAAGAATATGTAAATACTCCCTCGTTGAGAAACGGCTATAATGATACACTCGCAAAGTGTCATTTATACAATTACGGCTGTATCTTTGTTGAGACAATACTGGGAGTAATGTAATCAGATGTGAAATAATAAATAATCAGGGCACATACAAAAATGTTAAACGTAATATTTAATAACATTTGTGTCAGTGAGTGGTACAAAAGAGGAGTTGAAAATTATGAACGAAAACAAAGATAAGATCTGTGATGATGCAGACAGTAGAAAAAATCCATATACATACAGAAATATAGTGCTTTCATCTGAAGGACATGGTGAAAAGATGATGATTGACAGAGCTGAGTTTGAAAAGTGGGCTAAAGAAAATGGTAAAATTATTATTGACCCCCTGGAATATCAGACGGAAAAATATATGAATACAAATAAAGTAATTGAACTTATGAAAGTAAAAAATATAACAGTATATAAATTATCAAAAATGACAAATTATGACCGTACGAATTTAAAGAAACTACTAAATGGTGAAATAAAAGATCCGACTATATCTACAGTAATAGCTATTGCAGATGCATTAGAAATAAGCATAGACGAGATAGTAATCAGAAATAAATAAAAATACATTTATATAAGGAGAAGTAACGCTATGAAAGAAATATTAAAAATTATTTATATAGCAATCTGTTTAGCAGTTTGTTTGGATTGTCAACAATTTTTTGGACAATTTTTAAGAGAGAACAGGAGAGTGTAAAATAAACTGTGTAAGTAAAGAGCGTACGGCTTTGCTTAGACAGTTTATTTTTTATTTAAATAGTATATAGTAATTATGATTGGAGATTTATATGACAAAAATTAAAAGAGACCCACAAACTGTAGCTTTAGCTGAAGCTATTTTAAAACAATATAAACCAGAGTAGAAGACATGTCTAATGCTTTGAAGGATCTTTTTGGACCAATGTTAGAGAGTATGCTTAAAGGTGAAATTAATCATCATCTTGGTTATGATTCTAATGATAAAAATTTTAAAGAAACTGATAATCGACGTAACGGTTATGGTAAAAAGAAAGTAAAATCTTCACAAGGTGAACTGGAAATTCAGGTTCCCAGAGATAGAAACGGTTCATTTGATCCAGTGATCGTCCCTAAACGACAAAGAGATATATCTTCTATCGAAGATAAAGTTATTGCGATGTATGCGGGGGAATGTCACAAAGAGATATTTCAGCTACTATTGAAGATATTTATGGATTTAGTGTATCACATGAAATGATTTCTGATATTACTGATGCAGTTTTAGATGATCTAAATGAGTGGCGAAATAGACCGCTTAAAAAGTGTTATGCGTTTACTTTTGTTGATTGTATGTATGTAACACTTAGAAATGATTATGAGGTAAAGGATTGTGCTGTATATGTTATCTTAGGCTATGATTTAAACGGTAATAAAGAAATACTCGGTATTTGGTTAAATGAGACAGAATCTAAGAATTATTGGATGCAAATTTTTGATGAAATTAAAGCACGTGGTGTAGAAGATATATTCTTCATATCTATGGATGGTGTATCGGGATTAGAATCAGGTGCGAAAGCAATATTTGCCAATGTAGTAGTCCAAAGGTGTATTGTTCATTTGATTCGCAATTCACTAAAATATGTACCATCAAAGGATTATAAGCGATTTACGCAAAGTATAAAAAAAGTATACGGGGCTGCTAGTTTAAAAGCTGCAAATACAGCTTTTGAAGCTTTTAAAAAAGAATGGAGCCATTATCCAGGTGCAGTAGATGTCTGGGCAAGAAACAAGGAGCATATCGATCAATTATTTGATATCGGAAGTGATGTAAGAAAGATCATGTATACGACTAATGCAGTTGAATCGATAAATGCAACATTTAGAAAAGTCACAAAAAAAGGAGCATTTCCTAATGAAAATGCATTATTTAAATTAATATATTTAAGAGTGAGGGAATTAGAGAAAAAATGGGAAGGAGGAAGAGTTAGAAACTGGTCAATGGTATTAAACCAATTAATGACAGATGATAGATTTAGAGACAGGATAAATAAATATATAAAATTATAGATCATAAATATGTGAAGATATTTACAGGTAAGCGTTTACAAAGGAACACTTACCTTTTTGAGCATTAATATAAAATCAAACAAATAAAAGAATGTGTATAAAATTATAACAGCATAGAAAAAGTGGTAAGTTTTTAATTCGAAATAATTTTTCTAAAAAACTTACACATTTTACTTGACAAACCCGGCTTCTACTTAAATTTCCTTGCAAAACAAAAGCACTGATCTGGTGCTAATGTTTAAAATTTTTTGAGATATTTTCAAATTTGCTTGACAAAAACAAATCACGAAATTTTCCATATAAACAATTCAATAACAAAGTATATTTTTTCAAAGATAAAGCATAAATTAGTCATAGTCACAAATAAATTCTAACTAGCCCTAACCAGTATTTTCTATTTAACAAATTTCTTTAAAAAACGGTTATGAAAATTCATAACCGTTTAAAGAATTAATCTACTTTTCTTCTAAATGCTGTATATCCAGCCGCACTTAATAATGCCATTGTTGCAAACATTCCAACTAAACCATTATCTCCTGTTTTTACACTTACTATTGTATCACCTTTATTTACTGGTGTACTTACTGTATTATCAGTTGTTACAGTTTGTAATCCAGCAATAGCTTTTGCAAGAACATCTTTTGCACTATCTACTTCTTCTTGAGTTGCATTTGAAATATCAAATACTACTTTTGCGTCATTCAATGCATCACTTAAAACTTTATATGATGCCTTTGTATAATTAGCTGCGCTTAATCCATTTGCTTTGTTGATTAAATCTTCTAATAAAGTTTTATCAGGGATTAATCTTAAATTTATAAATGCAGTTACTAATTCATTGTATACTTTAGTTATTTCTTCTTGCATTGCATTTTCATCGTTGTATACACCAGTTGCCACTACTAAAGCCTCATTAAACGGTACCCATGTAGCTTCTGTGTATTTACTAGCTTCTAATCCACTAACCTTATCAATAAATGCTTTTAACGCTGTTTTGTCACCTTTAACAAAGTCTAGCATATGCATAGCTGTTGCAAGTCTGTCAAATGCAGCATTTACTTTATCTTGAGTTGCACTAGTATCATTATAAATTCCATTAGCTTCATCTCTTGCTTCTTTGAATTCTTCAACTACTGCCGGTACGACATTAGCTAAATCTTCATCAGTAATAGCATTAGCTAAATCTAGGGCAATCTTTAATAGTGTTTTATCTGCCTCTTTTGCTGGTTCATTAGGTTTTAAAATACCTTCTGCATTCTTTAATGCTTCAACCATTTGAGCTATTTCTTCTTGATCAGTTGCATTTTCTAATACATCTCTAGCTTCATCTAATAAAGTATTAAATTCTTCAATACTTTCTTCAGTACAATTTGTTGTATCAACTTTTTCTAATTCTTCAATACGTTGACTTAAAGCATCTGTATCTAATTCAATCTTACCATATACTTTAAATTCTGCAGCTGCAACAATTGTATTATTTGAACCTTGTTTCCAGTGATATGTATCATTTGCACTTAAACGTACATATTTGGCTTCAACTGGGGATTCAAAAATGATATCAGTAACCCCGTTACCTTCTCTTACTGTAGCACCAGTTGCTACTTGTTTCCATTCTTGACCATCCATACTTGTTTCTACAACATATTCTAAAATATTACCTGTACAATTTAATTTTTGAGTAGCATCAAATCTTGGAATATATTGTACTTTGTTTACTGTATAAGCATTTGACAATTCATAAGTTAAATATTGTTTTTCAGTTTTATTGTTAGCAGTTTGTGCACTTGCCCAATAAGTGTTTGTATTAGCATCATTTGCATTATTAGCTACAGCACCTTCAGTGCTATCATATGTAGTAGCTGTTGGCTTAATATTTTCATTTGAGATTAATCCTTCTTCACTACTATCAGTTGTAAATTCATTGTATCCTAATGCTCTATCTAATACTTTTATACCTAATTTACCTTCAAATCCATCGCTACCAAGGATCGTCTTAGCAGCTTCGATAACTAATGTTTTATTATCTTTATCATATGCTGAACTTTGTAATGCTCCATCAACATATAATTTTAAGATACCATTATTTTCTTTAATTGCTTGAATTTGATGATCAGTACCATCATTTACTACAACTTTAGATGTAGCTGTTGCATTACCTAATGTAAAGTATGCTTTACCTTCAGCATTAATTCCTACTGTATATCCTTGACTAGCAAGTTCTTTATTAGTTGTTGTCGTATTAACATCTACAACCACACTAAATCCATTATCATTACTTAATGATTTTGCTACAGTTCCTACAACTTTAGAACCAGTTACTTCATCAGATTTAACAGATAAAGCTGTATTATTTTTATGGAATATTACTGATTTTTCAGCTTTAGCAACTTTATTTCCATTTAAATCAGAAATATCTTTAGCAGTTACAACAACTGTTGCATTGTTTGTTGGTTTAGTTGCCAATTCAATTTCATAAAAAACTTGATCAACGCTCTTACTAACGTTAGCTATTTCTGCAACTTTTCCGTTTACTGTAACATCAAAATCTGTTCCAATTACTTTTTCATCAAATTTAACATTTAATGTTTTATCTCCATCAGTTGATAAAGTTGTATAAGTAGGAGCTTCTACATCTTTAGTAGTTGACAAAGACCAAAGTCTTGTTTCACCAGGTTGTAAAGTAACAGTTACTTCTTGACCATATGTAAATTCTTTATAGTTATCATTTCCACTTTCTGGCATATTATAACTATGAATTCCTGTACTATATAAAGTTTTATCTTTAATAGACTCTGCAAGACCAATATTACGATCTAATGTAAATGTAATTGTTTGTACTTCGTCATCAGGATTACGCATTGAAATAATTCCATCCTCACCATCCCAAGCAGAGAATCCATATGCTTCAAATTCTGTCGATTGACCAATTCCACCTAATTTAACACCATTAGCTGGATTTCCACCAAACATCTTAGCATTTTTTAAAATATGGAAATTTTCTTCTGCCCATGCTAAGAATTCAGCATTTACTTCATACTTACCTTTTGTCATAATTGAATCTGAATAATACAATTCCCAGAAACCTGTTCCACGAGTTGACATCATGTATAAGTAATTTTTAAATTGTTCATCAGTCATTGAATTAATATTAATTTGTGTACCTTCAACCCCATAAACCGGATCATGATTATAAAGGTTTGCAAGCGGGAATTGGAATTCATGTTCTTTAATGAAGTCATAATAAACAGCTTCACGGTAAGTTAGCATGGTATCCATTTTGTTATTAATTGGACCAGCATCACCACGGTCATGTGTACATTGAATCCATACACTGTTTGCCCATTGTAAATACCAAGGGCTTGGATTTACATAACAAGTTAATGAAATCCATAAATCATTGATATTGTCATCAATTTCACTTTGACGAACTGCTTCAAACAAATCAATCCATGCTTCCCACATATCAGTTACATGATACATATTTTTATATCCACCTGTCATGTGATTATTTGCATATCCAGGTACCCCATCTCTAGCAGGGAAAGCATTAAATTGCGCTCTATCAGCAAATCCATCCCATTTCCAATAATTAACTTTATATTCTTTTTGCCAATTTACAGCCATTTCTTGGAAATTTTTAATGTAGTTACGATCTGCTACATCGATTGAACCTCCAGCTTTACTTCCTGTACCATTTTTAACTAAAATATCAGCTAAAGAACTATAAAAGTTATAACCACCACGTGGTCCAACCCATACCCCAAAGTTACTTCCAAAATTATTTACTAATTCACTTGAAGGTGTTAATCCTTGAGGAAATTTACTGTTGAATTCCCAGAATCCTGTTTGATTTAATGTTGTTCCAGAACGTACTGCATCTACAACATGTGTATCATTATAGTTATTCCATCCATCATCTACAACATATGAATCTAATGGTCTAACACCTGTATTACTCAGTTCTCTATCAACTTCAATAAATGAATCAAGAATATTTTTATCATCAATTCTCATCATATTATCAAACCATGAATTATATTGAATTCTAAATTCAGAAGGTGTTGCAATAGATTGGATATAATCATAAAAATCTGCCTGAATTACAGAATTATCAGTACTTCTAGCAGCACCAGCTACTGTTTGCCATGTCATATAATTAGTCATGCCATCATTGCTAGTAGCTTGCTTATCGTCAACTAATTTGTTAAATGTTTTTCCTGTATAATATCTGATATAACCGTTATCATCAACGATTTGTGTATCAGTTGCAGGAAATTCACATCCCATAAACATACCTTGAATATAGATTGGCTGTCCTAAATTAGCTTTAAATTCATCCATTTCAACAACGCCACCTTTTCCAGTTGGAATAGTCCAAGTAGCATCACTTTCATTAACATTTAATGATTCTAAATCAATATAATCGATTTCAGCTTCTCCTGCATGTTCATCAGGTACACTAATTTCCATATATTTACGCATGAAGTGATCCCCTTCATACATAACAACAACTTCATTAACTGTATAATCTACACCTTTGAAATTATATGGTTCAAAAGAAAATGTTACTTTTTTACCAATTTTTTCTATGTTATTAATTGTAGCAGTAGTATCTTCTACTGTTACTCCATTTTCCTTTAAAGTCAAATCACTTGCTTCAAAAGAACGTGCATTATCTTCTTCAACAGGTGCCTTTTCTGCATGTAAATTAAATTCTGCTCCACCTGCAAATTTTGCTCCATTATTAGATGAAGTCGCAACAAACTTAATTTGTGTTGCTGTTGTAGCTTCTTTTAAATTTACATAAATAGGATTTACTCCTTCATAAACAAAATTTCCTTTAGCAACTTGTTTCCATTCAGATGAATCAACTGCTAAATCATCACCAACAGGTCCATTATAAACCCATAATTCATATCCTTGAATATTTCCATTTGTCTCTTCACCTTGTTGTCTAGGTGTATAAGAAAATGCTTGAAATGTTTCTTCACCTTTTAAATTAATTACAACGTTATGAGGATATTCTTGGTCACCAGTTCCCCCACCATAATTAGTATGCCAGATTGAATTAACATCACCGTCTAATAAATTTTGTGCTGGTCCATCACTTGGTCCTGATGGGTTATGAAAACTATCAGCTGTCGCTGTCCAACCATTACGATTAAGTGCCGGTACAACTGGAGCATCTTTTTGCTCTTTAGTTGTTTTAATAATAAATTCTTCGCTGCCTGTCGCTGGTTCAAACGTTGTTTTAGCACGTTTATTTTCAATACTAGTAGTTTTTAATTTATTATCTACTGTTGAAAATTCCCTTTCAATATACTCGTTTCCAATTGTTACAATGTTATTTGAATTAGTTACTTCAATATCAGAAGCTGCTAATGCATCTAACTTATTTGTATTCATTGGGACACAAGATAATGTAAGAGCTAAAACTAATGAACCTTTTAAAATTTTTTTCATTTTTCTTTCCTCTTTATCTTTTCTTAATGTATGTTTATATTTTTAGTTAAACTACTGGTGATTTAGTTCATACTAAAAATACATTAGATATTCTAGCATATTATTTATTTTAATCATTTATAATAATTAGTAATCATTTTGTATAAAATGGCTATAAATATGTTGCAGGCTTAAAAATATGTAAATTTGCTGTATTAAAAAGGATAAAATTTATGTTAATTAAATAAAATATCTGTCTGGTTTGACGTTTTGTCAAATAATAGTTTGTAAGTGGCAGATTTGTAGGTTTCCAAACGAATTGAATTTCCTTATATCCAGTGGACTTAGTCTTTGTTAAATGTTAACATGGTTTATTTTAAAGTCTAATTTGCTATTTTAAAATAATTTTATCAAAGTAAATATTTAGTAAAGGTTATATAAAAGAAAATTAAGGAAAAAATTACTTAGTATTAACATACTTTGTTGATGATTTTGTTATATTACCTTTGTAATATCAGGAGGACGAAAAAATGACGAAGAAAAAATCAAATAAAGTAATTAAAGCCACAATGGCAACCTTGGTGACAACTCTTGTTGTAGGTAGTAATAGTGCTATTTCATTACAAGCAGTTAATAATGATAATAGTGACACAGCTATCTTAAATGAAAATAGTGTTACATCACCAATTATTATTAGTGAAATAGTTGCTGATAGCCACCAGAGTGATATGACAACAACTAGTGGTAGAGATGCATTTGAGTATTTTGAATTGTATAATACTAGTAATCAAAGTATTAATTTAGATGATTATCAAGTATTATATGATAATGGTAGTACTATTAGTGAGTGGAATTTACCTGCTAATACAATTTTACCAGCTAATGAAGCTTTGATTGTTTGGATTCAAAATGAAGAAAGTAAAGATTTAGATTTAGCTTTGTTTAGAGAATATTATAATTTGTCAGCTGATGAAGGACAAATTGTTAAAACTGAAAATATTGTTAGTGGTTTTTCTAATAGTGGTCAAAGAGAACTGCGAGTTACAGTAAAAAATACTAAACAAATTTTAAGTTCAGTTATTTATAATGATGAAGATGTTAAAGTACAAACAAAAAAAGGAATTAACTTTATTTACAATTCTGGTAGAATTCAAGAAAGTACTTTTAGTTATGACTTGGATCCTACACCAGGTAGTTTGATTGAACAACAAAAATTAGAAAGTAAGTATCAATTTGTAACAGTAAGTGATGGAATTGTTACCATTAATACTGTTCAAGAAATCAATGCCGGCGAAGCTTTGGTTGTAAAAGCTACGACTAATTTACCAGGAGTTATTTTAAAAGCAACTTTAAAGGTAAATGATAAAGAATATGATATGACATATGATAGTGACGGTAATTATGTTTATAGTGTCCCTGCTAGCGAAATTAGTAATGAGGATCTTTTAAATATTACTGCTACTTTTAATGATGGTATTAATGAAATTACTAGTGCAACTCAAACAGTTACTGTTAATGAAGGGGCGGTTGAATTTGCTTCACCATTGTTGATTAGTGAATTATCACCAAATAGTACTAATGTTTCTGGTAGTGATGCGTATGAATATTTACAGATTTTTAATGTTAGTGACCAAAGTGTAGCTGTAAATAATTACCAGCTTGTTTATGTTAATGGTAATAAAGAAACAGTTTGGAAATTAGATGATGATATTGTCTTAGATGCTAAAGAAGTATTAACAGTTTGGGTTGTTAATGAGACAGTAGAACAAACTGGCTTAACAGTTGCAGATTTTAATAATAATTATGGTACTAATTTTGTCGCTGGTGATAATTTTACAACTATTCATAGTGATGGAATGAGCAATAGTGGTACTCGTGGATTTAAAATTATCACTAATACTAATCAAGAATTAACATCGGTTAATTATACTGCTAGTGATTCTAGTAATGGTAAAATCGACACAGATGAAGCTATTTATTATAATTACACTTCAAATTCCGGAGTGCCAGTTTATGATAATGAAGTAACATTAGGAAAATTAAATAGTCAACAATTAATTACGGGGCGCTATATAACACCAGCGATTGTAGAAAACCCTGAAGTAGAAGTTGGGGCAGATAGTTTTGTAAGTGCAAATAGCAATTTCACTGTCAGTGTAGAAAATACTAATCTTACAAACACAATTATTGATGCTAAGTTAAATTTATATCAGGATGAAAATGTAGTAGCCAGCTATGATTTATCATATACTGATGGGATTTTAAAGGTAGATGTACTTGCTCAAGATTTAGCTGCTTATTCAAATTTAACATATGATGTTACTATTACTGATGGTTTTAATAAGGTGACTTCTGTTAAGAAAACTGTAGTAATCGAACAGCCAGGAATGATTGATCAAAGTAAGGTTGCCCCCTTGGTTATTAGTGAAATTATGCCTGATAGTTCTAATGTCGGTGGCAGTGATGGTTATGAATTCATTGAAATTTATAATAATTCAAATTTGGATATTAATTTAAAAGATTATAAATTGTATTATAATTATCCTGATCAAGGTGTAGATGGTGATGTTATCTGGTATGAAACTAATGAGGATAAAATTATCAAATCACATGATACATTAGTTTTTTGGATTAAAAATGGTGCTAATGATGATTTACAAATTAGTGATTTTAACAATAAGTTTAATACTAATCTAGATAGTGATCATTTAATTTCGATTTATAATGCTGGAATGGCAAATGGTTCGGCTCGTGGGTTAAAAATAACTTCTAATATTAAAGATGTTTTAGATTATGTTTTATATAATATGGATGGTGTTGATGATACTGCAGCTGATAAATCAATTGTATATCAAAATAGATATGATGGTTCAACTTTTACTAGTACGCTAATCGATAATAGCGCTGAACCAACACCAGGAACAGTAACTGAAAAACCTATGTATGAGGCTGTTTTACCAGAAACTGTTTCTTTGATAGAATACAAAGATCAAACACCAGCTACTTTTAATGAAGCTAACGATTTAACTTTCTCGCTTGATGCTAAATCTAACGATACAACAATTAAGAGTGTTTACTTGTATTTAAAAGATAATAATAGTGAAGATTTTGAAGTTTATAATTTATTACGTAATTCTGGTGATAATTTTTCAAAAACATTACCAGCAGTAGATTTATATAATAAATCATCATATACATATTATTTTGCTATTAGCGATGGTTATCAACAAATAACAACACCAGTTAGCACAGTTAATAATGAAAAACCAGTTTCTACTGGCGATCAAATTAATATTAGCGAAGGTGCGATTATTAACCAAACTGAACAAATTATTGGTACCGCTAATAATTTGATAATTGATGATCAGGATGTAACTGATAAAGCAGTCAAATCAATTAACGGAAACGCACGAATTGTTTTTGATACTACTCAAACAGATGTTTTCTTTAAAAATGCAGTTGCAATTGGAAATGATGTAATTGGCGTTTTCAATGAAGGTACTTATAGTGACTGGCGGACATATGCTTATGATATTAATGCTAGCTGTTTTGACAGTGATTCAAAAACAATTACTATTGCTTTCCATGCTGGTAATAAAGCTAATGCTTTAGAACACAATGTTGAAAATAACGATGACTTTACTATAAAGAATATTAGATTAACATTACCAGATGGTACAACTTTAAGAGCTGGTCAGTATAGTGCTGTTTATGGTCTAGGAGCAGTTGAACATACTGAAGATAACTGGAAACCAGATAGTCCAGTTGAAGTTAATGATATTACCCCTGAAAAAGAAATTAGTATGGGTGATGGTACAAGCAAAGTTGAAATTTTATATGCTACTTTCACATTAGATGATCAAAACTTTAATGCTTTACGTTATGATCTTGATACAACTGCGTTAGAAGATGGTACTCATAGTGTAACAAGTGGTAGCAAGACGGTATCATTTGTTAGTGATAATACCGCACCAGTTATTGAAACTAATATGGTTGAAGGTCAAATTTATCATAATGGAACTATTGAAGGTAGTGCCCAAGATGCTATTTGTGATACGAGTACTTTAATTGCTGCTCTTGATGGGGAAGGAATTGAATTGCCTTATGATTTCCGTTCATTAGAAATGGAGCCAGGTAATCATCAATTAGTATTAACAGCTTCAGATATGATTGGAAATGTTACTAGTAAGGTAATAAATTTTGTAACACCAGAAGAAAATGCAGCAATTAATGGGGAAATAACACCAGTAAGTGGGACAACTGTTAATGGTGATCCAACATTTAAAGTTACTGTAAGTGATAGTACTGATGATTTAATGCAGGTTGCTTTCAAACATGGTGAACGTTATCTATTAGGTGATGCTAATATTACTTCATCTAGTGGTATTAGTCAGATTGCCGGTAATAATACTCAGGATTTCAGTGGTGATTCTGGTGATGGATTCCCTTATCAACAGTTTGATGTTAAAGTAACTGGTGATATAAGTGATGATGCAACTGTTAAGATTGATTGGAAAGGTAAATCTAATAATCAAAAGACTTTTATGTATGCTTATAACTATGCAACTAATACTTTTGATAAATTAGATACGGTTATGGAAATTGATGGTGAAACCATGAAATTAACCGGTGAAGTAATATTAAAAGATCACTTACTTGATCAAACAATCAAAATTATGGTTCAAAATGGTGAAGGATATACCCCTGATCAATATAGAGAAGATTTTACTGGTGCAATGTCTAATCCAGCAGATACACCAAGAGAAAACTATGATTTTACATTTGCTGTTGAAAGTGATACTCAATATTATAATGAAGACTTTGATGGCAATCCAGATCAAGATGTTGATGGAAACTATCAATATCAATTAGATATTCATAATTGGTTATTAGCTAACCGTGAACGGATGAATATTCAGTATTTATTCCATGATGGTGATATTATTGATGATGAAGATCAAGTGCAAGAATGGATCAATGCTGACAATGCTTATAAAATGCTTGATGATGCTAATATGCCTTATGGTGTTTTAGCTGGTAACCATGACGTTGGTCATTTAAGTGGTGATTATACTTCTTTCTCCAAATACTTTGGTGAAGATCGTTATAATCAAAACCCATGGTATGGTGAAAGTTATCAAGACAATCGTGGACATTATGATTTAATTACTGTTGATGGCATTGACTTTATCATGGTATATATGGGGTGGGGTATTGGTAATCAAGAAATTCAATGGATGAATGATGTTTTAGCTCAGTATCCAGAAAGAAAAGCAATTTTGAATTTCCATGAATACCTATTAGCTAGTGGTGGTTTAGGTGAAGAGCCACAAAGAATTTATAATGAAGTCGTAGCTGTTAATCCTAATGTTTGTATGGTTTTATCTGGTCATTATCATAATGCTCAAACAGTAGTATCGCAGTTTGATGATAATCATGATGGTGTTAATGATCGTAATGTTTATCAAATGTTATTTGATTATCAAGGTTTAGCTCAAGGTGGTATGGGTTATATGCGTTTGATGCATTTTGATAATACAAATGGACAAATAATTATTAGAACATATTCACCTTCATTAGATGATTATAATGCTAAAGATGAAAGTAATATTGGTGATGTAGCTGATATTAATGGTGAAGAAGAATTTGTAATTAATTATAGCGATTTAGGAATTACACCAGTTCAAAAACAAATTGAAACAACAAATTTAGATGTTAATATTTATACTGATGATACTTTTGGTACAGTTAATGATGTAAGAAGTAATCAAGAAATCAGCTATACATTAGAAAATGCTCCTCATGGATTATTTGGCTGGTATGTTGAAATTAGTGATACTAATGGTGGTTTAACAAGATCAAATGTTAATTATGTTAATATTGATAAACAAAATATTAAACCAACAATAGTATTACCTGATGATGAATTTAATAAGATTGCTGTAGGAACAGATTTTGATCCATTGAAAGATGTTAAAGCTTTTGACAGTCAAGGCAATGATTTGACTAGTCAGATTGTTGTATTAGGTAGTGTCGATGTTGATAAAGCTGGTAGATACGAGTTGACATATCAAGTAACTGATTGCTTTAACAATGTTGCTATTGTAACTAGAGTAGTAGAAGTTGTTGAAAATGATGACGATCAAGATATCAATGTTCAACCAGGAAACGATAGTAGTGTAAATGGAAATAATAGTACTACTAGTTCATCTGCCAATGCACCACTTACCGGTGATCTTGCTAATAGTAATTATTTAACATTAGCAGTTGTAAGCTTAATGACTTTTATAATAATGATCAAAAAATATTTAAAAAATCTAAAAAATATTCATAAATAATGAATTAAATTACATAGAAATAGAGAGTGTAATATAAACTGTGTAAGTCAGTAGCGTACGGATTGACTTCACAGTTTTTATTGTGAAACAAAAACCACGTGCTATTGAAGTGAACCCAGAAAATTGGAAACTTTAAAAACCTATTGTAATTGACTTATTTAACTGTCATGAACCTTTCTTCTTTCCTAATAATTCTGATGGTTTTGATTCTTTTATCAAAGCTGTTAAAAAATTTAAATCACCTAGACATATTGTAGGCTTAGAAGCCACCGGTCATTACGGTGACAACCTTATCAGCTTTCTAATCAAACACGATTATGAGGTTGCTTTAATTAATCCATTAACCACTGATGCCAAGCGCAAGTCTAAAATCCGCAAGACTAAGAATGATAAAAAAGATACTTTTCTTATCTGTTCAGTACTCTTTGACAGAGACTATACTAAAGTCACTCAGCATAAACTCGATATGAAACAGGCTCGAGAATTAACCCGTTATCACGCTTCAATTACTGAAGATATCAATCAAAAGAAAAACCGTCTTCAAAAGTGTATCGATATCGTTATACCCGAGTTTAATTCATGGTTTAAAACCAAGTATTCCAAAACTTATATGGCTGTTTTAAAAGAATTTGGAAGTTCTTATAATTTAGCCAAAGCTAATCTTACTCATCTCAAAAACGTTCTAAACCCTAAAAACAAGGGGTATCATGTAGAGATAGATGCATCATCTCTTCGTGATAATGCAAAGAAATCTATTGGCGAAAATAACGAAGTTATTGCTCTTGAAATTAAGATGCTTATTGAAAATATTGAACTCTTAACCAGTCAGCTTAAAACTATAGACAAAAAAATAGAAGAATTAGATGCTAAACTAGATTCTCTTATCTTCTCGATTCCCGGCATTGGGATTTATACGGGAATGTCTATTTTAAGCGAGATTGGTGATATCCATAACTTCAGCTCTGCTGTCAAAGTCATGGGATTTGCAGGTGTAGACCCCGGTACTTATCAGTCCGGTGAATACAGCGCTCCTCAAACAGCATTGTCTAAACGTGGTTCGCGCTACCTAAGAAAAAATCTATATCAGTGCATTCTTACAGTATGCAAATACAATCTCACTTTCAATAAGTATTATAAACTAAAACGGTCACAAGGTAAATCCCATAGATGCGCCCAGGGCCATTCAGTACGAAAACTTATAAGAGTAATCTATAAATTATTGTCTGAAAACATACCATTTGATGAAAGACAGCTGATTTAAAAATATTTAACTTAATATTTTTAAAATTCTGCATAAAGCAGTAGTTTTCAGTGTACACAAAATTCACTTTTCAAAGAACTAAAAAATATTTCAGCTAATTATCAAAAATCACTTGATTTATATATAGTTAGCTTTCCTGTAAAAATTCTACTTCTCCATTCAGTATATTTTTTGTATTAGGTATCTGCAACCACGCTCTTTCAAGTTCATCATTGCAATATTCTCTCACTTTATCTGGCAGGCTTTCCCAGATTTCTTTAAATTGAAGTGATTGAGATAATCTCCACTCAGCTACATCTTCTCCTCCGTATTGACCATACTGATATTGATCGCATGCATCAAAATGTTTGTGAAATGCAATATTTTCAACACAATTAACTATCGCTTCTTTTACTTTAATGTTTTGTAATTCTTCATTTGATAACTGACCTAAAATATGATATGGAATATTTACATTCATAGTGGTTAAACGTATAATTATTTCTTCGATTGAAAAATTGGCATTACTTGACAATTCATTCAGATAGTCGAGTATTTTATTCCCCTCGTTATATTTATCATTTAGAAACAGGTATAAGTTATCGTCTAAGTCATTATTACCACTTAACTTAAAACTGTGAAAACTTATATCAGTATATGGTTCAGCATATAGATCCCCAAATCTGTCACCTCCAGGATAATTAATAATCAATTCCGTTTGATTTGTTAGATGAATAATATCTCGATGATCATAATAAAAATCGTTTCTTTCATCAATGTTTTCCCAACTAAACTCATTTTCAGGAAATTCAATTTTAATGTATGATATTACATCGTGTATTTTTAGTTGTTTTGTTTTTTCGATAAGATTTTCAATTTTAGTTTTGATTAATTTATTTTCCATATTTTTTCTCCTTGTTATAATCCTAAATCATAATCATTTTCTAATTCCTCATATCCGACAATACTTTCATTAGAATATGTAATACGATTGATATCAATTATAGTAGCTTCTTTATTCAGCTGTTCTTCTATATTTTTTTTCATTAGATTAAAATTTTCTTTTGCTAAATTTCTTTTTTCTTGTGAGGTATTTTATATATTTTCAACTCCTTCAATAACGATTGCATTTCTAGACATATTCAATGCAGCCACGGCTAAATTACTGCTTCCAGCAAACTGATCAAGAATAATTTCATATGGAAGCGATATATAACCGATTATTTCCTCTAGCAACTCGACAGGTTTTTCAGCCTGATGCACTCTCTTAGTTATACTTTTTGGTTGATAGTTAAACTGCGAAGGAAGCATACCTGATGTTCCGCTCATGTAATGAACAATTAAATTATTTAAAATTGAAATCAGCATATTCATATTTAAATTCATTAATAATGAATAATGAAATAGATGAAGAACAACTACAGGTAATGCATAAAATATTGAATAAGGAAGTAATAGCCAAGGAGGAAAATAACAGACTTTATAATGTAAAGGTAGCAGCATTTCCTTTCTTAAGAAAAGTTGACGATTATGATTTTAATTTTCAGCCAGGCATAAAAGAAGAAAAAATAAGATCGATTATTGAATCGGATTTTTATGAAAACGCAACAAATGTTGTTTTTATAGGTAATCCAGGTACGGGGAAAACGCACTTAGCAATAGCAATTGCATATACAGTAGCCATTAGACGTAATAGTGTATATTTTATTAAATTTAATAAATTAATCAATATTCTAAGACAGGCATATAACGAGGGCACTTTAGAAAGAAAAATAAAACTATTTTATAAATATAAACTGCTAGTCGTTGATGAAGTTGGATTTAATGAGATATCACCATTGGAGGCCAAATTGTTTTTCCAATTGATTGATATACGATATACGAAACGATCTACAATTTTTACCAGCAATATTTCCTTTGATAAATGGCCACAGATATTAGGCAATGATGAAATGATAACTAAAGCCATAGTAGATAGAATTCTTCATTACTCATATTTATTTAATATTACAGGACCATCTTATCGAATCAAGGATAAATTGAATCCTAAAAAAACTGAGAACACTTAAGTGCAACAAATTGGTCAAATTATCTTGACTTTTATAAGGTATACATAATTGACAGTTAAATAAGTCAATTACAATATACCAGGAACGATAAAAATTAGTTTTTATCAGATATCTTAATTGTTTAAAACGTCGCTCGGTGATAGATCTTACTTGTTATGAATGTAGAATTATAAATGATACTATTAATACGTACAAAAATGATCATATAAAAATGTACAAAATCAATTATATATAATATAATAATCCAGTTTTATTGGAGGATTATATTATGATTATGAATTTATCAGTTAATTCAAGTATCGAAATCAAATCTTTACTTGAATTGAAAGTATTAATAGAGGAGTTAAAATTGAAAGTTAATAAATCACAGATTGCAAGAGAGCTTGGTGTAGATAGAAGATTAATAGATAAATATATGAATGGTTATACCAAGCCAGAGAAAAGAAAAAGAAAAAGTAAGTTAGATGATTTCTATCATATAGTATATGACTTGCTTATCAACCAGAAAACTCAGGTTTTCTTTTATAAAAGAGTTTTATGGCAGTATCTAAAAGATAATCATGGATTAGAATGCTCGGCTTCACATTTTAGAAAATGGATCAGTCAACATGAAGAATTCAACAAATATTTTAATGGAAAAACAAACAGAACAGTAAATGGTGAAGTTAGAAATTGTTCTACTAATCATCAGGCAATCAAAAGAGAGAGTGGTATGGGAGTTGAAGCACAACTAGACTGGAAAGAAAGTATGAATTACACATTAAAAACTGGTGAAGTTATTAATTTGAATATCTTTGCCCTTGTTTATTCCTATTCAAGATATAGTGTTAATTTTATATCACTTACCAAGAAACAAGGAGCTCTATTTCATTATCTTGATCAGGCTTTTGAATCAGCAGGTGGTATACCTGATATCCTAAAGACCGATAACATGAAAACGGTTATGGATGAAGCAAGAACAGAGTATTCGAGCGGAAAAGTCAACGTTAAGTTTCAACAGTTTGCAGATGATTATGGATTTATGGTGAAACCATGTATTGCCGGAAATGTTAAACTGCAAACTCTCCCCACTTTGCAACTGCAAATTAAAATAATCAGATTTTTATACTTTTTGAATTGTAACCGCAAATTATTTTAACTTGTTATCTGTTAAATAAAAAAAGAATGCAATTATGCATTCTCTTGTTTTTTCATATATCGCTTTTATTCCATATGCTATTTTTAAACTTATTTCAATATCTTCAAATACTTCATATATCGCTTTCATATTCCAATAGACATCTCTTGGATGTGCAAGTTCTACATTTTTTCTAATATCAATAAAATGTATGCACCATTCATTTAATAAATGCTCCATCTGACACCATATTATTTTATCTTTTATTTTTATTGAAAAATCATATACTGGTGTTATTACCAGTCCTTCTATTGTTCCTACACACTTTTCTTCTTGTGAATTTCTATATATAATCCATAATCATTACCCAATCATCAATTCCTTGCTTGCTTTCATTATTAATTCACTATCTATTACATCTTTTTTATAATGCATTCCCAGTATCAGACTCTTGTTTATTAAAAGGTTGAGTATTCTTACAGAAGTATTCATTAATGAATATAGTGTATGATAACATTCTTCTTTGAAAAGATCGCTTCTGCAGTTAACTGATTTGAGTCTTGAGACAACATAGTTTTTGACCTCTTCTTCATTGAAGCCAGTAAATGTATAATTCATATTGATGCGTTGTCTAAATGGTTCAAGTGATTTGAGTCTTAATGTTCTTAAAAATTCATTCTGCCCTACAAATATAAGTGTGCAGTAATCTTTAGAATCATAATCAAAATTCATAAGCATGATGAATTCTCTGAGTACTTCTTTTCTTAAAAACTGTGCCTCATCAACAGCTATGATGACTTCCATCTTGTTTTCTGATGTCAGTCTTTTGAGTTCTTCCTGTATCTGATTGAACATTTGCGATTTCTTCGTTGTTTCTTCCAGACCAAGTGCATCATTAAGCATACGATAAAAATCAATCGCTGTTATAGTTGTCATGCATATATAGATGACGACATAACGATTTGGATTGAGTGATTCAAGTGTCTTTCTTAAACATGTCGTCTTTCCCATTCCTGGACTGCTTAAAAATACACCAATACCCCTTGAACGTATGATAAAATCCAGTCTATTTGTCATCTGATTGAAATCATTCGATGCATAAAGTGTTGAAACTGTTGCATCCTTGGTAAAAGGATTTTTATCCATTCCATAATATGTTGTCATTTCCATCAGTAAATGATCTCCTCTCTTCTTGTTTTTCCATTTTCAACTCTATCTGTTCTCTTTAGGAATACTTTTTTCTTTTGTGATGTATCATAAAGATATGTTCCTTCAAAAGTACGAGGATTATAACGAATAATAACTCGAATCCCTATATAAACAGAAGGAACATCAAATAATACATTCTCTATAAGAACTGTTGAATCTCCATTAACCTTTCTTGTCGTTTCATGAAGAAATACATCATCAAGCCATGAAGAATAATCAGCCGGTGATTTATTGGAAAGTCTTGATACTTCAATATCTCTCATATCATACATATACCTTTCAAATGGTGTATGATTATCGTGTTCATCATCTTTCATGGATGAATGGACCGTTCTGTTGTATTCATTGATCCATTTATTGAGATCATCATTCAATTGATGGAGTGACTGATAATCACTTCCTTTATGTACATCTAAAAATCTCATTTTCATGGTATGAAAAAATCTTTCAATAACAGCTTTTCCCGTTGGAGAATAAGGGGGATTATAGATAATCTTAGTTCCCAATTTTGCTTCTATTTCTTTTGTGCTCTTATTTTTATAGCTGCTTCCATTATCTAAGATAATGACTTTGCTTCTCCCATACCTTAAAACAGCATCATGCCACACTTTTTGAAAGTTGACTGCATTATCATTGAAAAAGAATTCAGCACCAACGATCATCCTTGAATGATTATCAATAATAGCTATCAGATATGTTTTTCGATATTCTCCATTTTTATCAAAAATATAAAATGTATGACATGTATCAGCTTCATATCCATCACATGAATGGGCAAATTCCCAAGCCCTTCTTTCTTTGGTCAGTGTTTTACCCTGTCCGTTTCTTAAACCACTGTTTTTGATATAACGCTGAACCGTATCTACCGAACAGTCTCCTTGATTTAACACACCATCTTCGATCATTTTTTCATAGATCATAACTCCTGTTATTTTAGGATATTCTTTAATGAGATTAGCGATATATTTCTTATGTTCCTCATCAAGTTTCCTGACTCTCCCAAGATCGAGTCTATCTTTAGGCATAAGTCCTTCAAAGCCAAATTTTCTGTAAATATGGAGCCAGTATTTCATTGTCTGTCCAGAAAAGTGGCGTTTTGTACCATCAGGCCATTCAATTTCACTGTTTCCAATGCGCTTGAAATAGGCAGTTATAGAATCATCAGTAAATGTATGTGAAACAACTGGCGCAATCATCGAAAATTTGACCTGTGCTACAAGCTTTCGATACTCATAGCTGTCTGTTTTTTGTATATTCATATTATTTTACCTCCTGATTTGAGTATAGAACAGACAATCATGAAATGACATTGCCAACATATTTATTTGATTATCTTTCAAGAACGATCAGGATATTGATTGAAACAGCTTGCGACTGTTTTGAAAAAGAGTATGAAGAGTCATACCGAAAATATCACTGATGAGACTTTCGTAGTCATAGATCAAATGAATGAAGAAATGCATATGATATTTATTTTTTAAAAAGCTGAATATCCTTAAATAATATGAATATTTTTTTATCCAGCGGTAAAGTGTTGAAACAGATATCTGAAATATATTGACGATTTTTTCAATGGTCAATGAAGAAAACATCTTCAAAGAGAGGACATGAAGTACAAAAAATATGGAATATGATGAATGAGGTATGATAAAAGAAGCAGGCAAAATAGAATGAAAATGACCGTCATTACGGCAGTACATCACAGGGACTTCAAGCATCTGATCATCAATTTGGCCATTATGAAAAGAGATATAATGTCTCTGATAGGACTGATAATATTTGATATTGGAAGATTTACAGACGATGCCGTTATGAGTATGTAAAGATGACAGCTCCAAATGATTGAGACAGTAGAATTCGAAATCGCGGATTTGTGAAAAAGAAGGTTCATTATAGAATTTAATATTTTGAGAATCAAAAGCTGACTTGTTTGAGTTTCGATAAAAAATAAAGAACAGGTAGAAAGTCATTCACAACTTGCCTGTTCTTGCTTGTTTTATAAGGAAAATCAGCCTCGAAAATGTTATAATTTATTTAACCAGATAAACAAAATTTAGGAGGGATTTTCCATGAACTATTTTACCACAGATTTATATGAAACCAAAAGAGAAATTGTTATTTTTTCAGATAAACTTGCTTCTGGTCTTTCTAAGCCTGAATGTAAATTTGTAATGGATATGATGTTTGGTCTTTCTAGAGGTCAAAGTATTTTATTGAGTGATGTATCTCGTGCTCTTAAT
>NZ_JMLH01000020.1 GCF_000686665.1 Thomasclavelia saccharogumia DSM 17460
GATATCAATGATTCGACCTTTTTCATCAACCGCACAGATATCGAGGATGATGTTTTTAGCGAGGACCGTATTTTGATTGATTTCGGGATTTTTAACGATCATCTGCTGACAGTCAAGACCAGTGACAGATTTAACGATAAACTTTCTTATTTTTTGGGATTCAAAAGTATCTCTAGAGAGCAGATATTTAAAGAACAGGTCATTACTAAAGCTGACATTATTTTGGATAATATTTTTTTCATGAATCATATTTTTTTCCTCCTCATTATCTTTTACAATCTAAAAAGGAAAATTACTTCTTTTTAATTATGATTTCATTCTCATTATTTTTTTGAAATCCATTTTTATATAAACTAATAGCTTTTTTATTTTCATTTTTATGTAGTCTAAGGAAAAAAGTACCCATCATTTATTTTATATTTTTAAATAATATTCTATTAATAACTAGTAATGCTTTATTACCAAACTTTCATCAGTATATTTATTTAGAAATAGGGACATTTTTAATTACTTTGAAATCGTTGTTTCATGATGATTATCAATAATAATATCTACTCTCCTGTTTTTACCAAAGCAGTGTAAATCAGTTAAATAAACTTTATCATAATAATTTAGTTTTTATTAATCGTTTCTTAAATCTGCTTTGATAGAACTCATAGAAAATTATGGTTCTCTCATCCATTTTATATGTTGGATATCCTTGCGTCATCCCTTTATAAATAAAATTAGTTGTACAAATATTTCCAATCCTATTATTTTTTCACAATTAGAATCAATTACATATCCATTAGTATCATTAATGATTACAGTTAACCCTAAATCTTTTACAAAATTATATAATTCTGGTAAATACTAGTCTGTGTTAGCTAATATAACCTTTTCTAACTACTGTTCATTCATTTTTTAGTTTTAATAAAATATTGAAATACAGATGGTAAATCATCATGATTTATTATAAACAAATAATTCATCATTACTATTTAATAACTTGTTCATGGTAATATCCTTAAATACTTTCATATCTATAATATAACTTTACTGTACATTCTCATTAAAAATAAAAAAGCACCCTAAGAGTGCTAATTTGCCAGCTTCTTTAAAGCCTTATGTCCTGCCATCAAAGTTTTTAACCCCGCTGGTAATTCAAACGCAATATCAAGAGTGTTTCCATTAACTTTAACTACAACTCCTTTACCAAAAGTATCATGCATAACAAAATCACCAACAGTCCAATCTTTAACTTGATTATTGCCAATTAAATCAGCTTTATTAAGTGATGTATTTATATAGTTAGCTGTTTTAAAACGAGGCTTTGCTCCAATATGTTTGATTCCTTCTTTACCAACTTCATCAATAAAACGACTTGCTATTTTAGGGGAATCAGTAACAAAACTAAATCCTTCACTATCAGTTAAAAACAACTGCTTCTTCGCTCTAGTAAAAGCAACATAGGCTAATCTTCTCTCTTCTTCCAAGCCTTCATCCGATTCACTGATCGATCTAAAACTTGGGAAAATTCCTTCCGATAAACCTAAAACAAAAACATAATCAAATTCCAGACCTTTGGCCATATGAATTGTCATTAAACTTACATATTGTTTTTCATCAATATCATCATTGTCAGTATATAACGAAATTTCTTGTAAATAATTTTCAATTGTTGCCAAATCAGGATTTTGATTCTCAAATTCGTAAATTGAACGCTGTAACTCATGAATGTTATCAATTCTATTTTCTTCAAGATCCTTTTTCAGCATTTCAATATAACCAGTATTATTCATCAACTCTTCAAACATTTGATGCATCGGTAAACTTGAATGTTTTGCTGTTTCGATTGCCTCAACTAAGATCTTAACTTCTTTTTTAGCCTTCGTAGACAATCTAATTTGATCACTAAATAAAGTTAATGCTTCATACAAACTAACTTGATTATTCAAAGCAACCTGTTGAATATTTTCTAATGTCTTTTTCCCAATTCCTCGACTAGGAACATTAATAATTCGTTCAAAAGCTAAATCTTCATTATTACAAACCAGCTGTAAATAACTTAAAGCATCTTTTACTTCTTTACGACTAAAGAATTTAAGTCCCCCAAAAATTCGATAATCGATTCCATGAGAAATTAAGCTTTGTTCAATTACTCGTGATAAATAATTAGCACGATATAATATAGCAAAATTCCGATAATTGACACCCTCCACATCATTAATGATTTTTTCTATTTGACCACAAATATAATCGGCTTCTTCTTGTTCACTTTTACCAGTAAAATGAATGACTTCAGCACCTCCAGTGGCTTCAGTATATAAATTTTTTTCTAAACGATTTTGATTCTTACGAATCAAACAATTGGAAATATTTAAAATATTACCAGTTGAACGATAGTTTTGATCTAAAATAATTGTCTTACATGGTTTAAAGTCTTTATCAAAATCTAAAATATAATTAACATCAGCACCTCTAAATGAATAAATTGTCTGATCAGGGTCGCCAACTACACAAGTAATCGCTTTTTTTGCCATTAACTTTACTAAACGATATTCAATATTACCTACATCTTGAAACTCATCAACATGAATATATTGAAAACGGTACTGCCATTTTTCTAGTACATCAGGATAATTTTCAAAAATATAAACTGCTTTTAATAATAAATCATCAAAATCAAGCATAAAGTGATTTTCCTGATATTCTAAATATTCTTTATAAACCATGGCTTTTTTTATTTCACCTTGAAATTGTCCAGCTAATTCTAAAGCTCGTTGAGGTGTAATATTAGCCATTTTATAATTTGAAATAGAAGCAATCATGCTTTTGATACTGATTGTTTTTGCATCAATATCTAAATTGTTATAAATTTTTTTAATCAATGCTTTTTGATCTTCTTCATCCATGATCATAAAAGTACTAGGATAATTAATAACGTTGATATGCTGTCTTAAAATTCTTACACATAATGAATGAATTGTACAAATTAAAGAACCCATACCATATGGTCCTAATATATTAGTAACTCTTTCTTTCATTTCATTTGCAGCTTTATTCGTAAAGGTAATCGCAAGAATCTTACGAGGATCAACACCAACTTCATCAATTAAATAGGCAATTCGATATGTAACAACTCTCGTCTTTCCAGAACCAGCACCAGCAATTATTCTTAAATGACTATCAAGATAAGTAGCTGCTTCTTTTTGATTTTTATTTAATAATTTATCTAAATCCATCTCATCACCACCACCGCTTTATTATAGCTTATATCTTTTATAAAAGATACTTATTTCTAAGTATTTTTAAATATTAGATATAAAATCATTAAAATTTAAATTCTCATCATACACTTTATATTAATAATCATTTATGGTCTCAACTTTAGGGAGATAAATTTACAAAACAGCCATAAAAAACACCAGCTAGAATTAACCGTTATTGTTTCTTTTTTTCATTCTTTTACCATTGATATTGTTTTAATACTATAAAAAGAACTATATGAATATATGATATCATGATTTTTTAACATTGAAGATAAAGATATAATGATTACCAAAGTTTTAGCTGATGGGAACATTAAAGAGATTCAAAAGTAAAAAAGTATCTGGTCAAAACAAAAGGAATAACTTAAATTTTTAGTTATTCCTTTAGATTTATCTATACATTTTCTTTAATTACCCTAAATTTCATCGGTTTTTTAAACCTCTTAAAGTTGATTTTAAATAATTTAGCTTTTCTCTAAATTATTTATTTACCTAAAACTTTGATAATTATCTCAATTTTTGACTTATTAATTTATATGCTTTCTTTTTTTATTTTCATATAACACAGTTAAAGAAAGCATTAAACTAGCAAATAGATTTAATAGATCAGTAGTATCTCCAGTATTTACTGTAACAGTTTCATCTTCTGATTTAACCATCTCCAATCCTTTGATACCTGCCATTAAATTTTCATACACTATTTCTACACCTGCATCATCGATATTTTCATTGACTAATGCTGCTTGGGCTTTATTTAAAGCACTTTGCATTACATTCCATGATTTAATGGTATAATTTGTTACATTTAATCCGTTTGCTTTATTGATCAATTCTTGTAATAAACTTTTATCAGGAATTAATCTTAAATCCACATATACTTTTACCAAAGCATTATATGCATTATCAACTTCTTCTTGAGTTACACTTCCATTAGCTAATACATCTTGTGCCTCTTGAAATACTGGTACTAGGTTATTCCATGTTTCACTTGTATATTTGCTTCCATCTAATCTTAATACTTTGTTTACCATTGCTTCTAAGATTGTTTTATCTACTTCTTTTACTTCGACTAAATTATTAATAGCTGCTTGTAGATTACTATATGCCTTATCTACATCCTCCTGCATTGCATTTTCATCATTCATGACTTCAGTTGCTGCTTCGATTGCCTCTTGTAATGCTGTCCATGAATCAGCTGTATAATTTTCTTCTTGTAATTCATTTGTTGAAGTGATCAATGTTTCTAATTCGGTTTTATCTCCTTTATAGAACTCTAACATTTGCATAGCACTTGCTAATCTTGCAAATGATGTATCTACTTGTTCTTGAGTTGCCTTATCATTAGCTAAGATATCTTGAGCCTCAATTAATGCTGTACTGAATTCAGTAACAACAGCTAGTACTACTTTATCTAATTGTTCTTGAGTTATATTATTTGCCATAGATATGGCAATTGATAAACCTAATTTATTTACATTAATTTTAACTAGATCTTTAATTGCTGTATCAATAAATTTTACTGCTTCATCTAATTCATTTTGGCTTTGAGCTGTCTCCAATAATTGTTCTGCATTTTTAATTGCTAGTGAAAGATTATTATAACTCTCAAATGTATACTCTTCTTTTGTAAAGTTTTTAGCTTGATTTATTTTATCAATCAACGAATCTTTATTAAGGTTATTTAAAATTTCTTGATTCTTAAAAGTTATTTCTTTATTAGTAGTATCAAGTGAAGCTTTTACCAAAATATTGATCGTACCACCTTTAGGTATATTAGTTAGTATTAATTCCTTGATTGGTTCTAAAGAATCTTTATAAACTGTTTTACTATATACAGTTCCATTAATGCTTGCCTCAATAGTAACACTGCCAAATGATTGATTATACTCTGTAGCCAATTTTTCTATATCTACAACTAAATTAGTATCATTCAAAGTTATTTTAGGAGCAATTTCACTTATTTCTTTTATTGTATTTGTTTCATAATCTAAATTACAAATTATACTTTCACTATTCCATAAACCTATTTCTGTAATCAGCTTTTGTGTCATTTTTAATTGACCCAGATGATTAGGATGAATATAATCTGTATTCATCCAATCCCCATTAGCTTTTCCGATACTATCATTTATATAAGAGGCATCTTCCCATTGGTTATAATGATCAACTATAATACAGTTTTCTTCTTTAGCTACTTCTCTAATAACTGAGACATATTTAGATAGTCTATTTCCTCTATTATCATTACTAAATAGTTTATTTGGAGTCCTAAGTACTGGAATGGAATTATTTTCTTTAATTTCTGAAATCATCGCTTTTAAATTTTCACGGTAAGATGTAGTATCATCGCTATAATTGGCATCATTTGTACCAAACATCAAAACAACTACATCAGCATCTTTATATCTTTCATAGCGTGCTTCTTTATTATTCATTAATTCTTGAAGCGTAGCACTTGATACACCTGTATTAATTACTACATCATCTTCTCGATTTAATTCGTTTCTTAGATATTTTTCAAAAAGTTGTGGCAATGAATCATATCCATTAGTATGTAAAGCTCCATGGGTAATACTATCACCTAAAAATAACCATTTCATTTTCTTACTTTGTTGTACTTTCGTATATATTTCTTTTTGTAAATCTGATAAATTACTACTATCTGTTTTAACTGATACTTCACTATCTTTATTAGTTGTTCCAATTAATGTTTTTAACTGAATCATGCCGTTATTTCCCTGCACAATCAAGTTAAAATTTTTATTTGCTGGAAGATTTTTTATCTCTGCTTTATTACCAATAAAATTACCACTGATTGTAATACCATCAATATCTAATTTATAACTATAATTATAAACATTAGCATTATCAGGTACTTCAATATTCAACTGATTATTAGAAACTAATACAGTCGGTACATCAGAAATAAAGGTAGGAATTTGTTTTATATTTTTAGAAATATTATTTTCTGTTATTGTTGTTGTACGATTTACAGTTTTCAATGATAATTGATTAGCAATCGCCAAATGTCCTTTAGCATTCAATGAACCATCAGAATTAAACTTATCGCTTAAAATCTCATTATCCTTTTTAAATAACTCATCATGATTTATAACTAATATATTTTTTAATAACAAACTATCAACTTTTGATAAAGCACTGTTTACAATATCATTAAGTCTTATTGAAGAATCATCTTGAACAGGCGGAATTTGAACAACACTATATATATCATTATTATTATTTTTATCAATAATTGATAATAAATGTTCTTCAATCTCGCTATCAGACAATGTATCATTATTATCAAGCATTAGTGCTAAAGCCTTAGGTTGATATGCTTTTATCAAGCTATCATAATTAGTATCAATATCCTTGATATTTTGATTTCTTTTGGCAGTATTGATTACAAAGCGCTGCCTTTTTTGCATTGAGGCAGTAGCAAGATTCCAACGAATAACTTCTTCAAACAATCCCGTATAATTTCTAACCCCGCCTATGTCTTGTAAACTTCCTTGAGCTAATGAACCCCCAGTGAAAACCCAAGTATTAAATGCACCCTCATCAAATAAATCATCTATTTTATTTTTTGTTTCACTTGTAAGATCGATAGCCTCTTGATCAGAAATAACCTCATCTAAAATTGCAAAATAACTAATCTCACCATCTAGACCATATAAAACTGAACCATCATTTTCTAATATGCCACCTAGAGTCATTTGATTGATTGTTGGTGTTTTATCAAATAAACCAACATTAGCACTATTACCATGGAATTCTAATATTTCTTTTCCATCAATTGTTACTCTTAACTGTTTACCATTTACACTATCTTTAGAATTAGAAAAAACAAGTGTATGCCAATTTTCATCACTCAAAGCATGCCCCATTGCAGTTGCTCTTGTTTGTTTTAAATCAGATCTTAATTCATTATTTTCTTTTAAATACAAGGTAATCAAATCTTTACCACTATTTGATCCATTACTTGCATAATTTGGAGTTTCAAGAATTTTGTTCTTTGCAGAAAATAAAACTTTTGGTGTATTAGAATCATTAAAACGAAATTTCATTACAATGCTTCCTTCACTCATAGTTTTTATTTTATTCAATAATTCTTGATTGCCATTTAAAATATCAATACAGCTATTGCCATCAAGGATTCCTTCATTATCATTAAAAGTTTTATAAATAATTCCACTTTGAAGACCATTTTTTGCTGTTAAAATTTCACTTTCCTGGCTACCTGCAACTATTTTATATTCACGATTATTTGTTGTTAAAGAATTATCAACATATTTTAATCCACCAGTAATTGTTAAAAAATTAAAATCATCAGCTGGATCATCTCTTACTAAAATAGTATAAGCGTCAGCTCCTTTTACAGCGTTCCATGTTAATATATTACTACTATATTTAGAAACTATAGAAGCTGTTAATGTATCACTTGCTTCAATATTCATAGCAGGTGCATCACTTGAAATAGCATTGATTTCATTTTGTGAAAGCACCTCATCTGTAACAATGATATAGTCAATTGTTCCATACCAGGGATTAGTAATGTTCCCATTTTCATCTCTGTTTCCGCCAATTGATAAAGTCTTAATTTCACTAAATCTTGTAAAAAATCCTTTTAAAGCATCATTATTATCAAACGATACTGTAGTATTTCCATCAAATGAAGCAATTATTTTACCACTATTATTACTAGCGGGATTACTATAAACAGCCATATGTGTGGTATTTAAAAAATTAGTATTAGCATAGGTTGCTCTTAATCCACCTGAAAGGTCAATTCCAAATGATTCAATAGACTGATTATTGTTATTTGGATGTCTAACACCAAAAATACCACTATTATTAATTCCTAACATTGACGCATTTTGTTTCCAGCCATCAGTACTATCAAAGCTCCCTTTTACAATAACAGTACCTCCTGTTAACGTATTAATTTTACTAATTTGATCATCTAAATCAATAATATTAGTTCCATCAAAAATATGGCGTTGCTTTAAATCATCACTCCATGTTAACTTAGCCTGATCAACAATAGTCCTAAATCCAGTATATTCATCATTACTAAAAACCGCTGTCATATTACCTGTAGTTTGATCTATAATATGATAATATTTCTTCTGTCCAATTCCTACATTTTCATGAATATATTCTGATGAATTTAAATTTTCTGCAATTAATGTAAACGGACCATCTAATGAATCACCTGCTTCAATCTTATATACATGATCTTCTTCTCCATGCCAACTGATTCTGATTGAATTATAACGAGCTATACATTTTTCATCTAAAGAAATATTTTCTGCGCGCTCAATTACAGATGCACTTAATTCGTTTGCCCTTACAGGAAAAATATTAAAAGCATTTTGAAAAAGCACTGTTGAAAGTATCACTATTAAAATTTTACTCTTTTTTTTCATAATCTCTTTTCCCTTCTTTAAATTTTAACTATTTTTCATTTATTAGTTTCATCCCCCTTTTTTACAAATATTATCTATTTATATTTTATATTAATAATTCAAAGTCGTATTTACAATTTTAAACACTCATTATGTAATTTTCTATTATCTATTTTCTTATTAAAAATAAAAAAACAATGCTTAAGTAAAGAATTTTACTAATACATTGTTTTTATTATCTTAAAATTTATGTGAGCGCCCAACTAAATTATTTATATCATCAATTCTTAATTGAGTAAGTAAAGAATCTAAATCTTCAATGATTTTTTTACACGCATATGGATCAATTAAATTTTGACATCCAATTGCCACTGCACTGGCACCTGCTGACATCATCTCAATAACATCACGGGCACTTTGAATCCCCCCCATACCAATTACGGGAATATCAACAGCCTGACTTACTTGGTAAACCATTCTAAGCGCGACAGGAAAAATTGCTGGACCTGAATATCCTCCTGTTTTATTAGCAATGATCGGCTTCCCTGTTTTCAAGTCAAAACGCATTCCTACAAGCGTATTGATCATTGTAATACCATCAGCTCCAGCATCCTCTACAGCTTTTGCCATTTCAACAATATCAGTTACATTTGGTGATAATTTTACATATACAGGTACTTTAGAAACGGCTTTAACACGACGCGTTAGATCTGCTGCCATTTGCGGATTAGTTCCAAATTGAATGCCACCACTATGAACATTTGGACAAGAAATATTTAATTCTAAAGCTCCCACCATATCATGAGTTGATAAACGCTTAGCTGTTTCGACATAGTCTTCTGGCGCACTACCACCGATATTAGCAATAACTTTATCAGTATATAATGGTCTTAGTTTCTCCAGCTCCTCATTCATTACCGCTTCAACTCCAGGATTTTGAAGTCCAATGGCGTTAAGCATCCCGCTTGGTCCTTCAGCAATTCGGGGTAAAGGATTTCCATAACGTGGTTCTAATGTTGTGCCCTTTAACATCATTGAGCCTAAAATATTTAAATCATAAAATTTTGCAAATTCATATCCAAATCCAAATGTTCCACTAGCAGGAATAATGGGATTTTTCATTTCCAGCCCAGGTAATGATACTTTTAAATTAGCCATTTACGATCACCTCATTACTTTCTAATATCGGTCCTTCAACACAAATTCTTTTATATGGCTTAGTTTTAACTTTGCATGAACATCCCATACAAGCCCCAAAACCACATCCCATACGAGCTTCAAATGATAATTGCCCGTTTTCAGGATAATTTAGCGCTAAAGCATCTAACATTGGTTCTGGTCCACAAGTATAGTAATTATCAAAAATTAAACCTTCATTTTTAATTACATCTATAACCGTTCCTTTAGTCCCTACACTCCCATCCATAGTTGCAACATAGACTTTAGAAAATTCGGCAAACTTTTCTTGATAAAAAACATCTTTAGCACTATTGAAACCTAGAACTGTTGTAACTTCAATTCCCTGAGCTTTTAATTTTTTACCTAAATTATATAAAGGTGGTGTTCCTAATCCGCCACCAATGAGTAATGCTTTACCATTTTTGATCGTAAAGCCATTTCCTAAACCAATCAAACAATCTAAATAACTACCGATTTCTTTATTCTTTAAAAGTTCAGTACCTTCACCAACAACTTTAAAAACGATGACAATATGATTTTCATCATAATCACTAATTGACATCGGTCTTCTTAAATAAGGCTGTAAACTATTATTGATCTTGATATTAATAAACTGCCCACTAGCACTAATATATTTAGCTCCTGCACCTTCTAAAACCATTTCGTATACTTCATCAGCAATATTTTCAATACTAACGATTTTCATCATCCCTTGTAAATTAGCCATAATACCTCCTATATTCTAGTAATTACACCATCTAAAACATGATATTTTAATACACCATAACATTTTGTATCCAAAAATGGGGTATTAATTGATTTAGATTTAATATTATCTTTAGTTATTGTATATTCTTCTTCAAGATCGAAAACAGCTAAATTTGCTTTATAGCCAATTTCTAAATCATGATCGATCTCAATTACTTTGGCGGGATTTAATGACATACAAGTCAATACTTTTTCTAGAGGAATAAGCCCTTTTTTTACAATATATGTATACATTAAACTAAAGGCATGCTGATTCCCAATTATTCCAAATGGGGCTTTATCGATCGGTTTATTCTTTTCAGCAATTGCATGTGGTGCATGATCAGTTGAGATTACTGTTACAGTACCATCATTGATGCCAGCAATCAAAGCCTCTAGGTCCTCTTTACTTCTTAATGGCGGATTCATTTTATAATTAGGATTAAGATTTTTAATATTATCATCCGTTAAAATCAGATGATGCGGACATGCTTCACCACTAACAAGGCTATTTGTCTTACGCGCTTCTTTTAAAGCCGCCACAGTTTCTTTAGTAGAAATATGACAAATATGATAGCGATTTCCTATTTCATCAGCAAGTTTTAGATCACGGACTACATGATTATATTCAGAAGCATTATTAATTCCTACTAAATCATGATCTTTAGCATAATTTCCCTCATTGATACATGCTCCCGGCTTTAATTCACCTTCATCCTCACAATGGGCTACAATAATTGAATCATTTGTCTTGGCAGCTTTCATTGCTGCTTCCATCATATCTTTTGACTGAACTCCTTTACCATCATCCGAAAAACCGACAACGATCGTTTCTTTACTATTTGCATCGAAATCCACTAGTTCCTGTCCTTTTAGCTCTTTAGTAATTGCGCTATATGTATAAGTATGTACTTTCGCATCTTTTTCAACCCGTCTTTTAAAATCTCTGATCGTCTCGACATCATCCATGCAGGGAATCGTATTAGCCATTGCTACTAAATGCGTATAGCCACCATATTTTGCTGAATTAGTCCCTGTTGCAATTGTTTCTTTATGCTCAAAACCAGGTTCTCTTAAATGTACATGGATATCGACAAATCCAGGAGTTAACAATTTATCAGCAATATCAATTATTTCATCAGCTTGATCAATATTTTGTTTAATATCAATGATTTTATCATTTTCAATCAGAACATCTAACTTCTGGATTTTACCATGATAAAAAACATTACCATTTTTAAATAATACTTTAGTCATCACTTAACACCCGATTCAATAATGCCATTCTCACAAAAACTCCATTAGCCATCTGTTTAAAAATTCGACTTTGTTTACATTCAACGATTTCATCAGCAATTTCAACATTACGGTTAAATGGAGCTGGATGCATTATGATTGCCCTTTCTTTCATTTTATTAACTCTTTCACGATTTAATCCGTATAATTCATGATATTGATCAGTAGTTAATTTCATTAAACTATGATGTCGTTCATGTTGAACTCTAAGCAGCATAACAATATCAACCTCTGGTAAAATCGTATCAAAGTCAACATAATTATACCCTGGTTCTTCAAATTCACGCGGACCGCTAGTATAAACTTCCATTCCTAAACGTTTCATAATTTCATAGTTACTATGAGCTACTCTTGAATGAACGATATCTCCAACAATTACTATTTTTAAACCCTCAAAATGTCCAAATTCTTCACGAATCGTCATTAAATCCAATAAAGATTGGCTAGGATGATTTCCTGTTCCATCACCACCACTAACGATAGGAATCGTAATTCGATCAACCAGATCTTCATAATAATTTTCTTTAGGATGTCTGATAACGACTGCATCACAACCGATCGACTCAAAAAATTTTACAGTATCATATAGAGTTTCTCCTTTTTGAACACTTGAGTTAGCTGTTTCAAAATTTTGTGTTCGACAGCCTAAATTATAAGCCGCTTTATCAAAGCTATAATGCGTTCTTGTTGATGGTTCAAAAAATAAATTTGCGACAACTTTTTTGCCATTATAATCTACTTTTTTCCCTTTTTTAAATTCTTCTGCCTCATCTAAAATCAAATTAATATCAGTTGTTGAAAAATCTTTTAATGTAAATATATTCATCGTTTTCCTCCATAAAAAATACCTCTAACGAGGTATAATTGGGAAATAATATTCATTATACCCAGTTGATGTATCTTTTTTCTTTATTCATCATATCAAATATCATTGATTTTGACAATTATTTTAAACAAAACCACTTTGATTTCATCCATTTAATTTCTTTTGTAAAGCTTCTTCTACACAAGCTGGTACTAAGCCAGCAACATGCCGCTTATGACTAACCATTTCTTTTACTGCTGAAGAAGAAATAAATGAGTGTGATGGTTTAGTCATTAAAAATACCATATCTACATCTTTGTCCAAATACTGATTAGAAAAAGCTAACTGTAATTCATATTCAAAATCCATCGTTGCTCTAATTCCGCGTACTAAGATTTTTGATCCAACATCTTTAGCATACTCTACTGAAAGTTTATCCGATGAATCAACGATTACATTATCAAATTGTTGGCATACTTTTTTTAATAATTCTTTTCTTTCAGCAACTGTAAAAAGCCCCTGTTTATTAGGATTAATACAAATCGTCACATACAAAATATCAAACATTCTGCTGGCCCGTTCAATAATATCCAAATGTCCATTAGTTACAGGATCAAATGTTCCTGCATATACTGCAATATTTTTCTTCATACTCTTACCCCTGATATTTAAATACATTCAATGCTGTAATACCATAGTCATTTTTTTTAAGCAAATTTATTTGCTCAAAAGTTTTAAAAACAACTTCTTTTAATTCTTCTACCATAATAATACAGCCCTCATTCAACATTTCATTCTCGATTAAAAATTCTAATATTCCATCAACCAATCCTCTGCCATAAGGCGGATCTAATAAAACCAAATCAAACTTAATTCCTTCTTCACTAAATTTTTTTAATGCTTTTCGATAATCAAGTTTATACACTTTAGCATTTTCAATCTTTAAAGATCTAATATTTTCTCTAATTATTTGAAAAGCAGCGTATTGATGATCAACACTATAAAGAAAATCACAGCCCCTCGATAAAGCTTCTATTCCTAATCCACCGCTGCCTGCAAATAGATCTAATACATTTCCCCCTTGAAAATAAGGTCCGATAATATTAAACATATTTTCTTTATTGCGATCTGTTGTGGGACGAGTTAGATTTGATTTTACCGTTTTTAACTGTCTACTTTTATATTTACCTGCTATTACTCTCATAAACCCTCTTATAACTTATATGGAGATAAATCCAGTTCTTTTGATATATTTCCAAACACGATTTTAGTTATTTCTTCCAAAAAATCATTCAAACGATGATATTTTTGATAATAATCAATAATATCCTCATTACAACTAATCTGACGTTTTAAATCTTTGATTTCTTCTTTAATTTGCGTATTATCAATATACGGTTCATATTTTCTTATTTCTTCATATTGATCAAGTTTATTTTGATAATCCCGCAATAACTCTTCGATATCTTTTGTATGAAGCTTTTTTTCAGCTTCAAGATAATCAAGATAACGTTGATCCTTTTTTATTTCATTTATTAATTTATCTAATATTTCTTGCATATTCACCTACATCATCATTTCCAACATATTTATCAGCATTGAAACTTGATCTATTTTATCAATAAATTGTTGATTTTTTTCATCCTTATATTCTTGTACTAAACGACCATATTCTTGAGGATACCTAGATAAAACAATATACCAATGGGGATGATAACGAAGATAATATCTTATTTCTTCATTCATCATACCATTTTCTTTCTCTTTCTGGTTCTTTTTTATCTAAAAAAGAACTAACAACATTCAAAACTTTTTCAATTGAACTCAAACTATTTGATAATGCATTCAAATCAATATTTTTAATAATTTCAATTATTGCATTTAAATCAACATTACTATTAGTCTTATATGGCTGCCAAAATTTATCATCTTTACCATACATTACATAAATCTCATACAATTGCTGCCAAGTATAACGACCATTTAAAACATCCTGCTTTACACTAGGGACAGTTTTCAAAAACTCTTTAAATTCGTCCATAATATCACCTAGTATATTATATGTTTTGATCTTTAATCGGTGTCAAATTTTTGCCGATTATGCTTAGCAATTATTGCCTGAGCGATTCCAATAGCTACAAAGGCACTAACAGTTGACGAACCACCAGCCGAAATAAGCAGCAACGGTACTCCGGTCATCGGAATTAATCCCGAAACTCCTCCTAGATTAATTATTAAATGTAAAAAGAAATATGATGACACTCCGAGCAAAATAATTCTTGACTTATTTTCTTTTACTTCATTTGAATATTTTAATAATTTAAAAATAATAACACACGTCGGTATAATTACTAACCCTAAGCCAATTATTCCCAGCTCTTCATAAATTATAGCCCCAATGAAATCATTGTGAGCTTCTGGTATATAGCCATATTTTTGGGTAGAATTTCCAAACCCTAAGCCAAATAATCCTCCATCACTAAAAGCAATTAGTGCATTTACCAACTGGTAACTGTTATTATAAGGATCTGACATCGGATCGAGCCATGAATAGATCCGACCTAATTGATAAGGCTGTAAGACAGTGGTTCCAATAATTGTCAATATCACTGCACACCCCCCTATAAAGATCCACACCATTTTTTTATACTTCTTAAAATACTGTCTTGGGGTTCCAATAAAACAAACAAAACAAATTCCTACCAGAATCACAGTAGTCCCAAAATCCTTTTGAATAAACACTCCAACAACAGCAGCAATAAAAACCAAGAGCATTGGTAAAAATACGCATTTTAAAAACTTTTCTTTATAAAATGCCGCTTTCAATGCCGCTGTTTTAAATCGTCCCTTAACAACAAAAGCTTTATCACTTTCGGTTAAAAAATAACTCATGATCAAAATCATTGCAATTTTCATAAATTCAGCCGGCTGAATACTAAATGCTCCACCAAATTTGATCCAGGCATGAGAACCATGAGAATCAGACCAAAATCTACATATCGTCATCAAAATAATTCCTAATAAATATAACTTCATTGACGTTGTATAATCAATATAGCGTGTTTTAAAAACTCTAGCGATAAAAATCATTACAACCGCTCCAGCGATAACATAAACTGTTTGCGTACTCATATTTTTTATCGCTAAAGTAACTGTTTTCTCTGATGAAGTTACACTTCCAATTGAAGCTGAACCAATCATAATAATTCCAAAAACAGCAAGAATAAAAACACTTATATAGATTCCTTTATCTACACCTCGACTTGTAAAAAGCTGTTTTAGTCGATCAATTATTCTTTTTATCTTCGTAAACCTTTTTTTTACCAAATTACTCACCTACTTGAATCCAGTCATTTTCTTTAGCTGCTTTTACTACCTGATAAATTGAATAGTGGGAAATCTCATAAAATTGTTTATCTAACTGTTTTTCCGCACTTTTACTATCAACAATAACTTTAAACTTGCGATAAGCATTCATAAACTCCTCTTTACTAATACCTTTTTCATATGCCTTTTCTACGGCATTATATAAAGCAATTACATCAATTATCTCTTCTGTTGACCAATTATAGTCTAACGGATAATTATAATCCATATTTAATCACTCCTTAATTTTTTTCTATTATAACGTAAAATTTAATTATTATCTACAATAACCCAGGCAAAAGATAAATATTAGAATAGGATATACTAAAGGAGGTGATAATATGAACTGTGGATTTAACTATTCTGGATGTGGATGCAATTCATACAGTCCTTTCATCACAAATCCATTTGGATGCTGTGGATGCAATAGTGGTTTTTCAATGTCCAACTGTGGTTGTGGATGCAGCAACAGCTGTGGATGTAACAACGGTTTTGGATCAACAAACTGGTTTGCAATCGTTTTAGTAGTATTCTTATTATTGATCATTTGTGGAAATTCAAGAATTAGAGTCGGATAAAGTCTTTATTTCACCTCATTTTATGATATAATACTATCAGAATTTAAATGAGGTGAAACTATGTTAACAATGAAAGATATAATCGATGACCATAACAAAAAAATTCGTGAAGTTTCAAAAGAAGTATCACTGCCTCTAAATGAGGAAGATCGTAATCTCTTATTAAAAATGCATGAATTTCTTGTCAACTCTCAAGACCCAGAAATTTCTGAAAAATATGATTTACGTCCTGCTGTTGGGATTGCTGCGATTCAACTAGGGATTCCTAAAAGAATGTGTGCTATTCATGTTTTAGATTATGATAAAGACGGAAATATTACTAAGAGTAATGACTATGCTTTAGTTAATCCTAAAATCATTTCTTATACTGAAAAGAAATCTTATTTAAAAGATGGTGAAGGATGTTTATCAGTAAATGAAGAAGTTCAAGGTTATGTACCACGCTACGCTAAAGTGACAGTTAAGGGATATGATATATTGACTGATCAAGAAGTGAAAATTGTTGCTCGAGGTTTTTTATCAATTTGTTTACAGCATGAATTAGATCATTTTGAAGGAACACTTTTCTATGATCGAATCAATAAAGATAATCCTTTTGCACCGATAGAAAATGCTATGATTATTGAATAAAAGTTTAAAGACTGCAAGTTTTGCAGTCTTTTAAAATTATTTAATTCTTCTGCTTTTTACAAACTTTGATCCTACTAATATTATTACTGCTATTATAGCACAACCGCCATATAGTCTTAAATGAAGTAATTCATCTAGCATATAACAATGACAAACAAAATATTTAGCAAATACTACCACTGCAAATATCAATGCAAGTAAACCAATATTTATAAGACTATATTTTAAATCCTCATCTTTCCAATAATTAATAATTAAAATCAATAAATAAGCTATTACCAATATTAATATTACATAATATAATTTATTGATTACGTTAGAAATAGTATCTACTCTAAGCTTTTCACTTTCAGTATATCCATTTGGAAATACTTCTTCATAAACAAGTGCGCTTAAATAATTATTTAAAGTAACGAACTCATAAAAGCTCCAAAAAGCCAAAATCAAGTATCTAATTACTACAATTATAATATTCTTTAACCTAAACATAATTATTCCCCATGAATCGTTTGTGTATAATAAGGTGATCTATACGTAGAAGTGCCAGCTTTGATTCTTTTATAGCCATATTTATAAATAAAATCAATAAGCAGATGATTCCCATGCATATGAAGTTCGTATAAACGTTCACTAACAACTCCTCCAGCAAAATCTTTTAATGATACTTTTAGTCCGCTAAAAGATCTAATTACTGCAATATTTTCATTTATCCTTATTATATACTATCGTTTTTTTTAATTGTTATTAATACATACTAAAACTATTATTTTGAAAACTTATATTTTTAAATATAATTTATTAATCATACAACTTACTTTTCCTCCTCTCCCTGTCAAATTAATTAATAAAATATATTTTAAAGCTTTTCTTATTTTTACTATAACACAAAAAAAAGAAAATTTTCAATTTCACAATTTAACGGTTAAAAATACCATTAAACGGTAAAGATCAATTCATTTGATACAACAATTTATATTTTTAAATTCAAATTATTATCAAACAGCCTTTAAAATAGACTATTTAATTTTATAATCTTTTTTAATTCAGCTGCTATAGATACATCTAACATACAAAATAAATAAAATTAAATCCTGCTTTAAAATAATAGATAAAGGTGGCTATTTACAGCATTTATTATAGAAATATTATTATAGTTGTGATACAATTTTATCAATTTGAGGAGGAGATATTAATGGATAATAAAAATTATGGTTTTGAAACATTACAAATACATGCCGGTCAAAAACCTGACCCTGTAACCAAAGCAACCGGTATGCCGTTATATTTATCAAATGCTTTTACCTTTGAAGATGCCGACCAGGCCGCAAGAATTTTCGCATTAGAAGAAGGTGGTTATTTTTATTCGCGTTTATCTAACCCTACTGTTGATGCTTTACAAACAAGAATGGCAGCTCTTGATGGCGGGTTTGGAGCTGTTGCCTTTGCTTCAGGAACAGCAGCTATTATGGGATTGATAATGACAGTTTGTCAAAGTGGTGATGAAATCGTAGCGGCTAATAATCTTTATGGTGGAACGATTGGTTCTTTATCAGGAACGATGGAAACAATGGGATTTAAATCTCATTTTGTTGATCCTAAAGATTTAAAAGCTTTAGAAGCTGCAATAACTGATAAAACAAAATTAATTTTTGTAGAATCTGTAGGAAATCCTAATGGTGATATGCTGGATTTTGATGCTATAAATAAAATTGCTAAAAAATACGGTATTTTATTTGTTGTTGATAATACGACCCCAACACCATATTTATTTAAACCAATTGAACATGGTGCTGATTTAGTAGTTTATTCAACGACTAAATATTTAGCTGGACATGGTAATGTCATGGGTGGAATCATTGTCGATAGTGGTAACTTTAATTGGAAAGACAATCCTCGTTATCCTTTATTTAATACCCCTGATAAAGCCTATCATGATATTATTTATGCAAATTTAGGTCAAGCTGCATTTTGTACAAAAGCTGTTGCCAAAACATTACGTGATTTAGGTGGTTGTATGGCACCATTTAATGCCTATATGACTCTACTTGGATTAGAAACACTATCTCTAAGAATGAAAAAACATGTTGAAAATGCTCGGATATTAGCTAAGTTTTTAAATGAATGTGAAGATGTTGAATGGGTAAGTTATGCCGAACTACCAGATAATCCTAATTATGACTTAGCAAAAAAATATTTCCCTAATGGTTTTGGCGGTCTTTATACATTTGGTGTAAAAGGCGGTGTCGCTGGTGGTAAAACAGTCATCGATAACATCAAATTATTTATTCATGTTACTAATTTTGCTGATTCTCGTTCTTTATTAACACATCCAGCCAGCACTACTCATGCTCAAATGTCAGAAGAAGAACGTTTAGCAGGAGGAGTAAAACAAGAAACAATTAGAATGTCTGTTGGTTTAGAAGATGTCGAAGATTTGATTGCCGATTTAAAACAAGCTTTTAAAAAAATTTAAAATTATTAGCATCTCAAATTGAGATGCTATTTTATTACTATCTTATTTAATTATCATGAATTGCCTTTTCTATCTTACAACTATGTTTCTTTGTCTTCTTATCATAACTGATTCCTACTATCAGTAAATTATCTCTATACTTTTCTAATCCAAAATAATATTTCTTCGCTTTGATCTGATCTATCGCTGTCTCTACTTCCTGATCCCATTTTAATTCTACTATCATTGCTGGTTTATCATCTTTAGGTATAAACACCATATCTGCATATCCTTTACCACTTGGCATCTCTCTTATTATCGTATAATGATTTCTGGCATATATATACGCGATCGAAATCGTATAGGATAACGCATTTTCATTATTATATGTTAGTATCGCTGTATCCAAATGCGCTTCTTCGATATACTTGGCTACTAATTCTTCTTCTTTATTCCATGTCGCTTCTAATAAGGCACGGCTGTTTAATAATGCTTTCGTCGTTTCATTCCATGATGAATCTTCAATCGATGCTACAAACGAACTTGTTACTTCCTTATTTGGGATATAACATGTCTGATCAGAACTGTTATATCCTAGATATCCTAAATGAATCAGCAGTGTTAAAACATCATCTTTTGATTTAAACGTCGTCATATCATTTTGAAACTTGTCTGTATTCAAATATACCTCTTCTCCAGCCAATAACTTGACAACATCATCTTTCAAGCCATCATAATTCATATCGATATAGACTCTTAAGGCTTCATACGTCTCGGTTGCACTCCAGTAGTTTTCGTATTTTCTGTCCATCAAAGCATAAACAACAGAACGATGGTTATAAACTGATAAATCATCTGTCATCCTGTATCCATCATACCAGTCCTTCATTTTTTCATAATCCATATCATATTTTAAACATAAATCTTCAACTTCTTTTTCTGTAAAACCCATAAACTCTTCCAGTGGTGTTGGATTGAGTATCGATATTTCCTTGAACATATTCAAGGCACTATGAGTTCCGTATTTTTTGATTGGCAGGATTCCCGTCATATAGGCAAGCTCTACATAGGGCTTATCTTTTAATAAGTTTCTTAAAAAATCCAAATACTGACTCTGGGCTTCTTTATTATTTTTGTATTCTCTAAAGATACAGTCCCATTCATCGATAACAAAAATAAATCGTTCATTTACCTCAGCATAAACATCTTCTAAAACTTGTATAAGATCATTAATATCAAAATATTCTATATTTTGATAAACTTTTTTTATATCTCTAAAAATTAATTTCGTTAGAAGAATAAGCATTTTATCAATATCATGTGTTTTACTTAAAAAATCCTGCATATTGAGATGGATCACATTATGCTGATTTAAATGCTTTTGATATAACTCTGTTTGACTGATTTTTAAACGATTGAATATCTGTGATGAATCACAGCCTTTGGAATAATAAGCTACTAACATATTGGCATCGGTACTCTTTCCAAATCTTCTTGGTCGTGATATACAAAGATATTTATTCACTTTTTCTTTCAAATGCTCAATTCTTTCAATCAATAAAGATTTGTCAACATATATTTCTTTATTAACCGCTTCATAAAAATTCTGATTTGTTGGATTTAAATAAATGCCCATACTTATCATTCCTTTCGTAGAATTATTGTAACATTTTTTTGTTGATTATTCATCACATTTTGATACTAATCATAGCTCGACTTCATTACTTAAACAAATTACATAAATATTAGTTTTAATCTATGATTTCCATGTTTTCTAAATAAAAAAGATGTTAACTCTAAACCCTAAGTTTCAAAGCAATATTTACAAGCTTATGTCTATACTTTGAACTCTATGCCTAATATTTCTCAACTCTTGATTTAAAACCATATCACTTCTAATCCTTTTTCAATTAAATATATTTTAAACATTCTCCTTTATTAACATATAATAGTTTAAGTGTTATAACTCTAATTTATTTCCTCTATCTTACATATATGTTTTTATCATAACTTTGAAAGACGCTGAAAATCACTCACTAATACATGTATTTTCATTGCTGATAATGTATCTATTCCTTTGAAACATGAAGTTTTAGATACAAAATTCCTGTATTCTTCCCCCTATGAAAATTCTTCTATTCTTTCATTGAATCTTTCAATTCGTTCATTTAAATTTAAATAATCATCCCCTTTTAGAAATTCATTCAATCTTTCTCTTACGATTTCAGGCAGTTCTATCGTTTCAAGCTATTTGATATGGGCAACTATTCTACTGCTTTTCCCCTGATGTCTTAATCCTCTTCTTAATACAAGTGCACTGATTGGTTGTTTGATTCTCTTTTTTGACTAAATGACATCTTCTCTTAAGACTATATATTCCTTAATTTCATTGTCATGTCCGTTGGCACATGAATTGCTTTATATGAACCATGTGTTGATAATGCCAGTGTTGCCAGTATGACACATAAAATATCATGATATGCAAGTTCGTGATACAAATAAAATCCTAGCCAGCCTGATACATATCCTGTTAAAATATCTGTCTCATTTTCATCACATGCTTTTCTTTTAGCTGACTTAATAAATTTAAGAACATTTTTTACCTCTTATCTTTATATTATAATTGTACTAAAATACTGCATGTTAGTCCATTTCTAACTATATTTATACTCGTCATCTTCAAAATAATGGTTTTTTCAAGAATTGATCAAATATGGATATAAAACCTATAAATGACAAAATCATTCAATATCCCATACTTAAAAAATGAAAATGATAGTATCTTGAAAAACTCTTTATAACATTACTGTTACCAATTATATGGATTTTATTGTTTGTTTTCTTGACGTCATTCATTTCAACAATAAATTTGATTTACTAAAGATCTTTTTAAAAATTATCATATTTCACTTCATATATTTCTCTATTTTCGTCTATCTTTATTAATTTGATTAAAATTGAAATTTAATATTATTATAAGTAATTCCTACAATAGTTTTGTTTACACACTTATAATTTTTACTCATCAGTGCTAATATTCTTTCCATAATAAAAGACTGGAATCCCAGTCTTTTAATTATTATTTTTTTAAGAAATCTGGATATGCTTCTGAACCATGTTCTCCAATATCAAGTCCTTCTAATTCTTCTTTTGGAGTAACCCGTAATCCAATTGTCTTTTTAATAATTGTAAACATCAAGAAAGAAGTAATACAAACCCAAAGAGCAACTACTACAACTCCAGTTAACTGTGTGATCAATAAATCGAAACCACCACCATAGAATAATCCTAAAATGCCTTCACTTGCCGGTGTATTGCAGGCAAATAAACCGACAGCAATGGTACCCCAAACACCATTTAAGCAATGTACACCTACTGCACCAACTGGATCATCAATATGGAATTTTTGATCTAAGATCTCACATCCATATACAACTAACACACCACCTATTGCTCCAATTATAAGTGCACCATATGCAGAAACGATATGACAACCAGCTGTAATGCCTACTAAGCCAGCTAAAATACCATTTAAAGTCATTGAAATATCAGGTTTCCCATATTTTTTCCAAGTTAAAAACATTGCTACCAATGCACCTGCGCAAGCTGATAAATTAGTAGTTAAAGCAATATGTCCTACATATCCTGCTGCTTCCAATGATGATCCGGGATTAAATCCAAACCAGCAGAACCATAAAATAAATACCCCTAAAGTAGCCATCATGATACTATGACCAGGAATAGCTTTTGCCTTTCCATCTTTATCATATTTACCAATTCTTGGTCCAAGAGTAATCGCACCCATCAAAGCAGCCCAGCCACCTACTGAATGAACTGCGGTAGATCCGGCATAATCAATAAATCCTAACTTAGATAGAAATCCACCACCCCAGATCCAATGACCAGAAATTGGATAAATAACTAAACTAATTACGAATGTATAAACTAGATAAGATACAAACTTTGTTCTTTCTGCCATAGCTCCCGAAACGATCGTTGCTGCAGTTGCACAGAAAACCGTTTGAAAGAAAATAAATACTGATGGCGATAAAGCTTCAAATTGTGGCAAATCAAGCTTAGTTGGATCAAAAAATCCACTGCTTCCAATAAATCCCCCAATCGAATCACCAAACATTAATCCGAATCCAATCATAAAAAAGATAATTGAACCAATCGCAAAATCCATAATATTTTTCATTAATACATTATTACAATTCTTTTGTCTAGTAAGACCTGCCTCTAAAATTGCAAATCCAGCCTGCATCAGCATAACCATTACAGCAGCCAAAAATACCCAAACGATATTAATTAATTGTTCCATAAAACTACCCCCTAAATTTTATAATGCTTTTTCACCAGTTTCACCAGTACGAATTCTAACCGCCTCTTCTACAGGATATACAAACACTTTACCATCCCCAACATTTCCTGAAGAAAGTCTTTCAGTAACTTTATCAATTACTTTTTTTACGACATCATCTTTTACTACTGTTTCAACTCTTAGTTTGGAAACTAAGTTTACAGCATATTTGGTTCCCCGATATTGCTGAGTATAACCCATCTGATTACCAAACCCCATAATATTGGAAACCATCATACCAGTAATATCACATTCAGTTAAAATATCTTTTAAATCTTCTAACTTTTCTGGTCTAATAATGATCTCTAATTTTTTCATCTTTTATTAACCCCCTTTATTTTTTTAGATTTTAAGCTCATGCGCTTGAAATCTTGATAAAATAATATCAAGATAATAATTTATTGTCAATAATAAATTTTATTTTTATCTTTAACAATAAAAAAAGTGGCTTAATAACCACTAAAAATTTAATAAAACTTATTACCAAAATAATCTTATTAATAATAATCTCTTACCAAATTTACCATATCTTCAACATACAAGCGGGCGCCATCAATTACATTTTGATCAATTTCTTTTAGTTGTTTAAAAGTTAATTTAAATGAATACTGCTCTCTCATTAATGGTAAATCGGTTTCTTGGCATAATTTAATCATTTCTTTCATTTTATGATCATTTATATAAAAAGCATTGAACAAAGCGACATTACGAACTTTTTGGCGATTTAAATTTTTTATAAAAGATTCAAGCTGATAATCTTTCCAGGATGAATCATCAAAGCCAATTATCATTAAATCGACACAACCACAATAATCAAAATCGTCTATTGTTTTAGCGGATGTCTTGACCCATCTTGCCATAGCTTCGGCTACAGGCTTAATATGTCTTGACTTATTTGTGTACAAAACTTCTACTTTCATTAGTATCACCTATTGTAATTCTAAATCGTTTTTGTGAACTGTATATAAACTGAATAAAATATATTTTTTAATATTAGAAATTTAAGATTGTGGCACACTAAATATGGAGGTGAATTGATGAAATTTATAAAATCTACTAGTTTAATTACATGTTTACTTATTTTACTAACTGGTTGTGTTAAGGGGGATGTAAATATTGCTTTTAAAGATAACACAGATGCTAATATTGAAATTAAATTATTTTTTCCCGAAAGCCTTTTAAATGAATATAATACATCAATTGATGAGTTAACGAATAAATTAAAAGAAAATGGTTTACAAGACTGGACTAGTGAAAAATCTAAGGAATCAATCAACGGTGTAACATATTTGGTTTTAAATTTAAAAGCTCCTGAAAACATTAATAAGGGTTTAATGTCTTTTTTTGAATATCATGAAAAAGATAAAAGCTATCAAGTTAAGATAGATTTAAATTTAATTAATGATATTTATAATATTAGTGAATTAAAAGATATAGATAATTATTCTCTATCTAATTTAAAAACGATGGGTTTAGAATTTAATTTAAATATTGAAATGCCTGGTACAATCAAAGAAACTAATGTTGGTAAGATCGTCAATAATCAAGTGCAAATAGATCTTGTTGATTTATTGACTCAAGATGAAATTACTACGATTTCTATTAATTCCATAACTACCCATAAAAACAATTTTCCTATTAATCTTTTAATTATTGCTGGTTTATCGATCATTCTCTATTTGATCATAAGAAAAAGTAAATAACTACTTTTTTTTACTATCTAAAAATGTTAGAATTAGGCCGTAAAAAGGAGAATAAGATGAAAAAAAGAAATTGTATTATTGGACAGTCTGGAGGACCCACAATCGCCATCAATGCAAGTCTTGCAGGAATCATTCATAAAGCTAAATATAGTAATGAATATCAAAATGTTTATGGGATGATCAATGGTATAAAGGGTCTGTTGGAAGGTCGCTATATGGATCTTCTTAAAGAATTTGATACTGGTGAAAAGATCAATGCCTTAAAACAAACACCAGCTATGTATTTAGGCTCTTGTCGTTTTAAATTACCAACTCATATAGAAAATGTTGATACCTATGTTAAATTGTTTGAAATCTTAACAAAATTAGAAATCACTGATTTTTATTACATCGGTGGTAATGATTCAATGGATACAGTAATGAAATTAGACGATTATGCTAAAAGTATTAATAGCCCAATTAAGTTTATTGGTATACCTAAAACCATTGATAATGATTTAATGGGGACTGATCATACACCAGGATTTGGCTCAGCTGCAAAATATGTAGCTTCATCGATTTTAGAAGTAGTGCATGATAGTTTGATTTATCAATTGCAATCAGTAACAATTATTGAAATCATGGGTAGAAATGCCGGCTGGTTAACCGCTGCTGCTGCTTTAGCTCGTAATGAATACAACGAAGCTCCCGATCTAATTTATTTACCTGAGGTTATTTTTGATACAGAACGTTTTCTAAATGATATTCGTGAGATTTTCAAAAGAAAACGCTGTGTCGTTATTGCCGTCAGTGAGGGAATCAAGGATAAAAATGGTAATTTCTTAGATGATAATTCCAAATATGTTCAACGCGATGCTTTTGGTCATGTTTTACATTCTGGTACTGGAAAAATGTTAGAATCATTGGTATTTGAGGAATTTCAATGTAAAGTTAGAAGTATTGAACTAAATGTTTTACAACGTTGTGCAATGCATATTGGTAGTAAAACTGATTTAAATGAATCTTTTGTAATTGGTCAAAAGGCTGTTGAAACTGCTATTGCTGGTAAATCTGGTCAAGTAATGGGATTTAAGCGTGTTTCTAATAATCCTTATACAATTGAATATATTTCTACTGATGTGCATGAAGTTGCAAATTTAGAACAAAAAATACCTATTGAATGGATCAATGAGGCTGGTAATGATATTTCTCAAAAATTATATGAATATTTGTTTCCGTTAATTCAAGGAGAAGTCCATATCAACTATCAAAATGGTATTCCTGCTTATTATAGCTGTAAACATCTTAATAAATAAGGATTAGATGATTTATCTAATCCTTTTATTATTGCCATATATCTTTTAGAATATTTGTGGCTTGATCAATATCTTGATCAAGAATTCCTGAAAATGATAAAGTTATTTGATTATTTCTATTTTTATTTACTAAAATATCATTTTTTTTAGCTATCTCAATAAATTTATCAATTAAATCAATTTCAACAGACATAGTGATTTTTAATGCTGTTTCATATAAATCAAAAGTATAATCAGGAAAAGCTTGTTGTAAATTTTTTAAAAGATGTTCGCTTTTATCACGATAATGCTTTCTTAATCTTCTTAAATGTCTAGATAACTGCCCATCTTCAATATACATTGCTAAAGCCAATTGTTCTAATTTTGAGGCAGTTTGATGATATCCATCTGATTTTTGTTTGAATAATGATAATAATTGATCAGGTAAAGCCATATAACTAATTCTAATTGATGGTAATAGTAATTTAGAAAAAGAACCAATATAAATAATATGATCATTATCTAATTTTGCCATTGCATCAATTGGTTTAGTATTGAATTTTAGTTCGCCATTATGATCATCTTCAATTATATAAACACCATTTTCCCGAGCATATTCGATTATTTCCAAACGTCGCTGCTGTTTAAGTGGATGCCCATGATAACCTCCAGATGAACTATTTAAATAAAGTAATTTCAAATTTGCTTTTTTTAATCCTTCAATTGTAATTCCTTTATCATCAACCGGTAATTTTACAACCTGCATATGACAATCATGGAACACTGCTTCAGCCTGCTTAAACCCGCCTTCTTCAATTCCCACAATATTATCCCTTTCAAACAAACTACAGACATAATAAAGTAAGATTTGAAATCCGGCTCCAATTACATAATTATTGACAGGCCTTCTTACCCCACGGTATTCATGACTGTATTTTTGTAATGCTTTTTTTAATACTAATTCCCCTTGTGGTTCTCCATAACTCATTAAATCATCACTTTGATTGAGAGCTTTTTTAATATATTTTTTCCAGATATCTAAATTAAAACTCTCACTGTCAACTAATCTTCCACTAAAATCATAACGATATTTATGATTATCAAATTGTTCATTAATTTGATTGAGATTTTCATTTATTGCATGTTTATTGTATTGTACATCTACAAAATAACCCACCTTCTCTTTTGTATAAACATATCCCTCTACTAATAACTGCAAATATGCACTTTCAACAGTAGTCTTACTAACATCTAATTGTTTGGCCATTTTTCTGATTGACGGTATTTTATCATTATACTTTAAATACCCTTTTTCAATATCATCAACAATTGTTTCATATACTTCTAAATACTTATATTCTTTCATAAACAGTCCCCTTTAAAACTATTATAAATCATCATCTTGATAATGACAATTAAATATAATTAAATTTTTTATACCATAATCATCCATTTTATGATATAACAAAAAAGAGGGAGTGAAGATATGAGCGTAAAAAAAAGTGTTTTAGAGGTAATCGGTAAAACACCTCTTATTCAAATTAATCGTTTCAAAGAAGCAAAAAACATAACTAATAATTTATATGCAAAAGTAGAATTTTTTAATCCTGGGGGAAGTGTTAAAGATCGAGTTGGATTAAAATTAATCAAACAGGCATATCAGGAAAAACTAATCAATGAAAAAACTACTATTATTGAACCAACTAGCGGTAACACAGGAATCGGATTAGCTATTGCCTGTGCCATCTATAAAAATGAATTGATCTTGACCATGCCAGAAACAATGTCCATAGAAAGACAAAAGTTATTAAAAGCCTATGGTGCTAAAATTGTTTTAACAGCTGGTGAAAAAGGTATGCAGGGTGCAGTTGATAAAGCAAATGAATTAGCACGTAAAATTGAAAATAGCTTTATCCCTGGGCAATTTACCAATCCTAATAATCCATTAGCTCATGAAGAAACTACTGCTCTTGAAATAATTGATGATTTTGATGATACGATCGATTATTTTGTTGCTGGAATTGGTACAGGTGGTACTATTACTGGCATCGCTAGAGAGCTAAAAAAGAAATATCCTGAAATAAAAATAATTGGTGTTGAACCTAGTGACTCTCCTTTAATTACAAAAGGAAAAGCCGGCAGTCATGGTCTTCAGGGGATTGGGGCAAATTTTATTCCTGAAATTCTTGATTTAGATCTTATCGACGAAGTAATAACTGTTTCAACTGATGAAGCTTATAATGCAGCTAGATTATTAGCAAAAAAAGAAGGTCTATTAGTTGGTATCTCGGCTGGAGCTGCCCTACATGGTGCCTCTATATTATCAGGTGAAAATAAAAATGTTATCGTTCTACTTCCAGATACTGGGGAACGTTATTTATCAACAGCTTTATTTGAATAATTAAAAAGCTATCGTTAATGATAGCTTTTTAATATATTTAATCTGATGATACTAATGCTGTTGAAAGATATCTTTCACCGGTATCCGGTAAAAGAACAACAATGTTTTTTCCCTTATTTTCTTCACGTTTTGCTAAAACAGCTGCTCCATACATTGCTGCTCCAGATGAAATTCCTACTAACGCTCCTTCCGTTTTAGCAATTTCTCGACTTGTTGCAAAAGCATCTTCATTAGATACCGCAATAATTTCATCGTAAATACTTGTATCTAATGTATTAGGTACAAAACCAGCACCAATTCCTTGAATTGTGTGTGGCCCCGCTACCCCTTTTGAAAGAACAGGTGAAGCAGCTGGTTCAATGGCAACAACTTTAATATCAGGATTTTTTTCTTTTAAATATTTTCCAACTCCACTAATTGTTCCTCCAGTACCTACGCCAGCTACAAAAATATCAATATTTCCTTCTAACTGCTGATATATTTCTGGCCCTGTTGTTAAATAATGAATATTGGGATTTGCGGGATTATCAAATTGACTTGGAATAAAAGCGTTTGGTATTTCTTTTGCTAATTCATTAGCCTTATTAATAGCACCTTTCATTCCTAAACTTCCTGGTGTAAGTATTACCTTAGCACCATATGCTTTCAACAGATTCCGACGTTCAATCGACATTGTTTCCGGCATTGTCAAAATAACCTGATATCCTAAAGAAGCTCCTATAGCGGCCAACCCAATTCCGGTATTACCACTAGTTGGTTCGATGATAACAGAATCCGGCTTCAAGACACCTTCTTCAATAGCTTTGCTCAACATTGCATTAGCAATTCTGTCTTTGACACTACCAGCGGGATTAAAATATTCTAGCTTTGCAAAAATATTAGCATTTAAGCTGTGTTTAGATAAATAATTATTTAATTTTAAAATTGGTGTATTTCCTATCAATTCACTAATATGATTATTGTAAGTCATTTTTTTACCTCCGTTATATTATATTATTAACAATTAATAATATGTTTATAATTCCTATATTCCCTACTGTTTTAATATGATTATATCATTGATTCATATTTTGTCAACAAAAAAAGCCCGAAGGCTTTATATAGAATAATTATTGACTTGATTGCTAGCTTGGTCAATTAGATCTTGTAGTGTAACACTATCAACATATTCTTTGATCACCTTATCCAATCCCTGCCAAAAAGGTAACGTAATACATTCATTACTTCGTGAACAATGATTATTATGATCTTTTAAACAAGCTACAGGTGCAAGATCACCTTCCGTAATTCTTAAAATATCTCCGATAATATACTGATCAGGGCGTTTTGTTAAGCGATAACCTCCACTATTACCTCTTAAACTCTGTAAATATCCCGCCTTGTTTAATAATGATATAATTTGCTCAAGATACTTGACTGTTAATTCCTGCCTCATGGCGATATCTTTCAGGGGTATAAATTTACCATCATCATGCATAGCAATATCCAACATAACTCTCAAAGCATAACGTCCTTTGGTTGAAATCTTCATTTGTCTTCACCTCGATATAATAATACTGATATTATTCGATAAATACAAGCAAAATTAATCATTTATCTTATCAATTATGCAATTATCATGCTTTTCCAACAAGAAACAATGTTCAGCATTACCTAATGTTTCTAGAAAATCCCCTAAATCAGTAGGTGTAATGACTACATGATCTAAAATATTACTCGTCTTAGTTACCTCGATGCCAACTGCCTGCAAAGCATAGTATACAAGTTCACTGCAATATAGAGTCGTATCATCATAAGTAATCATGCTGTAGTCATAAGGGGTTCCTAAATAATCTAGAGCACGATCAATATAATATTTGATAAACTCATTGTCTTCGTTAAATCGATAGCCTGAAAGAGCCTTGAGATAAGACTCTTCTTTTAAATTTGCCATCTGATCAAAAGTTCTGATTTTAACTCCTGATGAATTACTATCTAAAACTAAAACTTCATTTTGATTTTGATAATGTTTGATTATATCTTGATAATATTTATCATTCGGTTGATAAAACTCTGTAAACTGCTGATATGTACCAAGATAAAAAACTGTATGTTTCCATCTTCCAGGAATAGCATATGAACTTAAGTAATTTGTATTTTCAATATTTATAATATCGCCAACTTTAAAAATATTTGTATAATTTAACAGCTCATCATATTCAATAACTTCATCTTTTGCTATAGATGTACTTTCGACAACTTCAATATGATCGGCTGTTTCATTTTTAAAAGAGCAGCCACTTATCATTAATATTAATACTATTACCAAAAGAAATTTTTTCATCAACTCATCCTTTAATCTTTAATCATACTTAAACCAACACGATGTTTATTAACATCAACATCAATAACATATACTTCAACAATGTCTCCTATACTTAGTTTATCCAAAGGATGCTTAATTCTTTCATGTGAAATTTTAGAAATGTGTACTAAACCGTCATTTTTTAAACCGATATCAATAAAAGCTCCAAAATCCACAACATTTCTAACTGTACCTTCTAAAGCCATTCCTGGCTTTAAATCCTCAATTTTTAAAATATCTTTCTTTAAAAGCGGGGTCGCATAATTATCTCTTGGTGAACGATTCGGTTTAATAAAACTATCAATTATATCATCCAATGTATAATTATCGATTTGTAATTCCTTCATTGCTTTTTCTTTATTAAGATTCGTAAGTTTATCAGCAATCTCTTTTGTTCCCAATTCTTTTTCATCTGCACCTATTAATTTTAATAATTCTTTAGCCTGAGCATAATTTTCAGGATGGATCGCAGTTGCATCGAATGGATCATTGGCACCAGGAATTCGTAAAAATCCAATTGATTGTTGATAAGTTTTAGCTCCTAATTTATTAACATTCTTTATTTCTTCACGGTTAGTAAATTTACCATGTTCATCACGATATTTAATAATATTTTTAGCTACGCCGCTGTTCAATCCAGAAACATATTGTAACAAAGAAGCAGACGCTGTATTAATATCAACGCCAACACTATTAACAGCTTTTTCAACAACAAAATCTAACTGTTCTTCAAGTTGTTTTTGAGCTATATCATGCTGATATTGGCCAACACTGATTGCTTTAGGTTCAATTTTTACTAGTTCAGCTAAAGGATCTTGTAATCTTCGAGCTATTGATACTGCAGAACGCTCTTCTACTTGATAATCTGGAAATTCTTCTTTAGCAAGTTTACTAGCTGAATAAACCGATGCCCCAGCTTCAGAAATAATCGCATAATCAACATCAAGATTATTTTCTTTGATTAATTGTGAAATAAAAGCTTCACTCTCTCTGCTGGCAGTTCCATTACCAATTGCGATGATTTCAATTTTATATTTCTTAATAATATCTAATAACGTTTTTTTCTCTTTATCATAATTATTTTTAGGTATCGTAATGAATACTTTATCGATCTTTAATACTTTTCCTGTTTGATCAACAACTGCTAATTTACAACCAGTACGATAAGCAGGATCAACACCTAATACCATTTTATCTTTTAATGGCGCCTGCATAAGTAATTTTTCTAAATTAATTGAAAATACTTTTAATGCTTGTTCACTAGCTTTTTCTGTTAATTCATTACGTACTTCACGTTCAATTGAAGGTAATAATAAACGATTTAAGCTATCTTCAACAACTTTTAATAAATAATCGTTGACACTACTATTTCTTTTTTTAGTTATACCACGATATATATATTGGATCAAAAAATCCTTATCCATAATAATATTCACTGTAATTACTTTTTCATTTTCAGCACGATTAACAGCTAAAATACGGTGTGAAACGATTCGATTAACGCGTTCATGATAATCGTAATACATTTCATATACTTTTGTTTCATCAGGATTTTTCTTTTTGACTTTTGTTTCAATCGTACCTGATTTATACATGATATCTTTAACAAACTTACGGTATTTGATATCGTCACTAATAACTTCGGCAATAATATCTAAAGCACCTTGAATCGCCTCTTCAATAGTCGTTACTTTATCATTTAAATATTTTTTTGCTTCTTCATTAATATCTCCTTTAGGTAAAGACAATATCCATTTACTTAATGGCTCTAAACCTTTAGCTTTGGCTTCAGTTGCTTTAGTCTTTCTTTTCTCCTTATAAGGTCGATACAAATCTTCTACTTCATTTAATTTAGCAGCTTTTAAAATATCTGCTCTTAACTGCTCCGTTAACATTCCTTTTTCATCTATTAATCTAATAACATCTTCTTTACGTTTCAATAAACCGATTTGATATTGATAATATTTATCAATATTTCTGATCTGGTCCTCATCTAAGCCACCTGTTGCCTCTTTACGATACCGGGCAATAAAGGGAACTGTATTCCCCTGCTCTAATAATGATAAAACTGCAACTACTTGTTTTTCAGCTACTCCTAATTCTTTTGCTGCTATTTTAATAATTTCCTCGTTCATAATAACTCCTCTTATAATTAAACTTTAACTATATTATTTTATCCAAAATTAATAAAATATCAACTCTTATTTAAAAAAAGGAAGCTATCATTATCAAGCTTCCTTTAAAATATCATTATTTCTTTTTCTTTTTAGATAAATATGCAAGCATACTTAACGAAGCAGCAGCTCCTAATGCAACAGTCAAATTAGTAGTATCACCAGTAGCTACACTTGCTGTTGTATCACCAGTTTTGACTGAATTACTCGTTTTAACTTCTTCTAATCCTGCCATTGCTTTAGCTAACACATCTTTAGCATTATCTACCTGTTCTTGACTCGCTTCTGGATCATTTAAGATTGCTTTAGCTTCATTTAAAGCATCTGCCACTACTGCCCATGACTCAGCACTATAATTAGCAGCATTTAAACCATTGGCCTTATTGATTAAATCATTTAATAAATCTTTATTTGGTTTTAATCTTAAGTTCAAGAACGCTTTTACCAATTCTGTGTATACTTCATTAACTTCATCCTGCATTGCATTTTCGTCAGCTAAAACTGAATTTGCTTTATCCAATACTGGTAACATTGCCTGCCATGATGTTTCGATATATTTACTTTCATCTAAGGCATTGATATCATCTACTTGTTTTTGTAATGCTGTTTTGTCACCTTTGTAGAATTCTAACATATGCATTGCATTCGCTAGTCGATCAAAAGCACTATTTACTTCACTTTGAGCGGCATTAGTTTTTGCATATACTTCTTTAGCGTTTGTTAAAGCTTCATTAAATTCAGTTACTACGGCTGGTACGACATTTTCTAAGCTTGCTTTTTCAGCCATTTCAATGGCAATAGCTAATAATAATTTATCAGCATCATCAACTTCAACTTTATCTAATTGAGCTTCAAGATAATTAGCTTTAACAACTATATCTAATACTTCTCTATTTGATGTTACAGAATCTATTTGTGTTTTTAAAACAGCTAATTCAGAAACAAAACTTTCCCATGATTCAGCAGTATAATCTTCTTCTTTCAATACCTCTAATCTTGCAATTGTATTTTTTGCATCACTTATATCAATCAAAGCATTTTTAGCACTTGATATTTTTGCATAAGCATTATTCAACATTGTTTGAGAAACTAATTCAGCATCTAATAAAGCCTGAGCTTCATTTACACTAGCTAAAAGTTCATCAACTGTTGTTTTAGAATATCTATCAGTATCTAATTCATTAACTTCATTTATTAAATTTGTTAATGCTGTTTTATCACCAGGTTCAATGACACCATCACTATATTCAAATAAGTTTATTTCAGCAACAGCACAACTTTGTTTAGCTCCTGTACCATATGCTTCAAGTACCGTTAATTTAACATATAGAGCATCTGTAGGAATAAATTCTGCATATTGAACATTTTTACTATCTTGCCAAGTACCTGTAGCCACCACATTGAATTCTTCACCGTCATTACTTACAGAAACTTCATATTGTTTAACTCTACCATTACTACTATTTTGACGTGGCGTATAAGCTAATTTATATAATTTCTTTGTTTCCTCTAATTTTAGTGTTACTGATTGTGGTAAATTAATATTTGCATTTCCCCATGTTGAATGCCAATAAGTATTTGGATTATTATCAATAACATTACTTGCTGCACCATCTGCATTTTCAGCTGTACTTGAAGAATGTTGTGAAGTATAACTATTTAAAGTTATGCCACTATTGATTTGTGTAAAATCATGAATATTAGTATTTAATGTACCAACTTTTCCATTTCTAATGTTTTCAATAATACCATCAGTTTCTACAATTTCAACAGCTTTCATTACACCATTAACCTGTTCAGGTAATGCAGCTTCAAATGTAATTGTATCGCTTCCAGAACCTGCTTGATAATCAGCCAAAATAACTTTATCATTAATAGTTAACTTTAATTGTGGGTTATTTATTGCAATCAACTCTTGATCAAATGTTAATGTAACATTAATTTTTCCATTTTCAACATCTGTAGAATAGCTAATAAGCTTTGGATCTTTCATTTGTTCAGCAACAGTTCCTGCTGTGATGAAATCATCATTAAATTCTGTATATTTAATATCAAATGTTCCATCAGTATCATCTTCGTAAAGTAATCCAAATAAAACATCATTTTCATCATTTTGTAATATACTTAAACAAGAATATTGGAATTTACCAGTATTTAAAATCTGACTATCAGTCCATGTAATATCCCCAGTTTCTTGATCAACTTCTCCAATATGAACCATACCTTGTGTTCTAGGATAATGATCAGGATTAGTCATTACAACATATTCTTTACCATCTTGAGTATAATTTACTACTGAAAGCTGACAATAAGTATCATTGATTTCAGTCTTTTCAACTTTATCCCAAGTCATTCCACCATCACTACTTGTTGCAACATAAACCTTACCATAGTAAACACTATCATAAGTATTTCGCATAAATAATTTAACTTGTCCGTTATTTAATTGGATAGCTTGAGACTCAGTAAACATCTGACCACCATTATTCATTGTTTCACGGTCATTACCCTTTAATACTTGTGGCGATTCACCTAAAGTCCATGTTTCACCACCATCTTTACTAATGATCATTGCTGAAGATTGGCTTCCACTAACATTAGCACTAGCAGTATAAACTGGTACTGCTAAACTTCCATCATGCAATTGAATTCCATTTCCAGGACCTGTTCCAATAAACATCATCCAATCTTCTTTAACTTGTGGTGTTATATCAACCGGATTTGCCCAAGTTTTACCATCATCATCAGAATAAGTCAACCATAGATATTGGGTATTTAAAATATGTAATTCACCTTTATCAGGTCCATTTTTCAACATATAAATATTACCTTTATATTCTCCATTCAAATAAAGGCTTCCACGTTCATGATATGGCGCATTACCTTTTAAAACAACCGTATATCCTGTCTTATTATTTTGCTCATCATATACATAACCTGTATCACCATCAGGACGAATCGTATACTCGTTTCCTTCACTATCGAATAATTGTTGATAATTAACCCCATCAATTTCTTTATATCCATTACCAGTTGTCAATTGACTAGTATCCATTAATCCAGATGTTTCTGGGAACATATCGACCATCAAGAAAATACGTCCTGTTTCTTTATCTTCAAACATACTGCTGTCAATCAAGAAAGATGATGATGAAGGACTATTTTGATTTGAAATTAGGTCTGTAACAATAATTGGATCACCAAAATCATCTTGCCCTGCTTCTCTTCTTCTAACAGAAATATCAATATTTCCACAGTCCTGAGATCCAGAATTACGTTTATCGATAGCAGCTAAAACTGTTCCTTTAGAAGTTTTCAATAATGATGGAATACGATATGAACTAGATCCATCATATCCAGTATAGAATAAATCTTCTGTATCTGTCTTTACTGCATTAGTCATATCAACTTCTTGACCTGGCTGCCAATTAGTTAAATCATGTTCCTGATTAATTGCACTAGTATCTAATATCTCACTATATGTTTTGATATAATCAATTGCACCAGAGAAAATTTCTAAATCATTATTTGCAGTATCAACAAAACCTAAGTTAACAGCATTAGCATTACTCAATAAGCTAAAGAATCCTTCAGCTACAGCATTAGTATATTGATCAACAAATACACCATCTAAATAACACTTAAAACCTTTACCACTACCATTTTCTTTAGTAATAGTGATAGTATGCCATGCTGTATCACTTACTGTTCTATTTGCTCTTGTAATTGAAGATGCTGGCATAACAAAATCCTTAGTTCCTTGAACATTGATTCCAAATGTATTATTGCTAGGATTTACATAAACATCAATGTATTCATTTGCAGCTGCACTATTTGAAATGGAGAATAATGACATTCTTTCAGCACTTGCATCATTTACACGATATCTGATTGAAATACTTCCCGTTTTCATTGATACTATTTGTGATAATTTATCATTATCCTGAACTCTTTGTATATCACTATCTTTATAATAAACATTTCCATGTTCATAAACAACACTTTCAAGAGCCCCCAAATGATAAGACATAATATCACTTTCATCTAATGCACTAGTGTATAGTTCTAAATTCTTTAAATTCCCAGTCATTGGATAATTATTAGCTCCACCTGCTCTACTTCCAATTCCAAATCCCATATAATTAGGATTAGTGATAACTCCTTGAGTAAATCCAGATGACGTTGTTCCTTCTAATACCTTTTTACCATCCAAATAAATACGATAATAACCATTGGCAGTCATAGTAAATGTCACTTTATGTTCAGCCGTAAAATCAACATCACTAAGAGTAACTTTAGAATTGCTTAACATCTGTCCACCTGTCGCATTTCTTAATTCTGCTCCTAACGTTTTACTACTTGGAATAGCATATAATGTAAAGTAATTATTGGCAACAGTATTATCACCAATAAAGAAAATAGCATTAACACCACTATTACTATTGCTTGCAAAACTAAATGTTCCATTAATAGTAAAATCATTTAGATTCGCATAAGCGCTAACATTACTGCTTGCATCAATAGCTCCTGTACCATTATTTACTGTAGTAACCGTATCCGTAGAATACTGATTAGTTGGGGCGACTGTGCTTTCGGCATAAATCGGTATTGTCATCAATGGTGTCATTACAGATGTTGTTCCTAATAATGAAGCCATCAAAACCGAACAAACAATCCCTTTTTTCATATCTTTATCTCCTCCTTTGGCCTATTTTTTAATTTTACTTATATTAAGTAATCATATATAGGCATTTACATAAATATGCTATCACTATAATTTAATAAAGTATTTATAATATTTAATGATTTATTTATAAATTTTTTATTGTTTTATTACCTTTTACATATCTATAATTTCATTGATAATATCAGTGTTTTTCTTGAAAAATTAAAATTTTAAAAATAATTATAATAATAAAATTTATTTGTTTTTTAGTAAAAATAATATCTTTTTAATAAAAACGATAAATATTTATCGTTTTTAATCAAAAATATCAAAGAATTTATTATAATTATCTTTTAAACACTTATTTTTATTGACCTATTAGGAAATAAAAAAGTCTTAATATATTCTTTTTATAAATATCAAAAGCAATCTACTTATAGCTTTTACTATTTCATTTATAACTTTTATTATGTAAAAGAGTATTATAATACTCTTCAATTGTATAAATAATATCATTGAAAATCTCATTATCTAGTAATTCTTTCGCCTCTTCGATAGATGCAAACAAATAATCAGTATGCTCATCAGAAAGAAGGACATGATCATTTTTAGGAATACATAAATAACCAATTCCTACCGTTTGATAATCCTTTCTAACCTTAGTAAATGTATATGCTGGTTTTAAAATAATGATATCTAGTCCCGTTTCTTCTTTTAATTCACGAACTAAAGCTTGATTAGGTGTCTCACCATATTCTAGACCACCCCCCGGCAGTTCCCAATACCCTAAACCATCACTTGATGGTTTAATTCGTTTTAATAATAAAATCTGATTATTTAATACGACAATGCCTTTTACAGTTATATGAAATCTTACATTTTTCATCTTCTACCTCCGTTTACCAACTATATCATAACATTATTATTAATAAAATTGTTTAATTTTTATCATCATTAGTGTTATAATTATTCCGAGGTGATATTTTTATGATAGATTTTAAATCTGAAGTTTTAAAAATAAAAGACCAAATGATTGAAGATATAAAAATGTTATGTGCAATTCCTTCAATGCAGGATGATACTACTATTAGCGAATTTGCACCTTTTGGCAAAGCTAATCGTGAAGCTTTAGATGCAATGTTAGAAATTGGAAAGCGTGATGGCTTTGAAGTTGAAGACGTTGATGGTTATGCTGGTCATATCGATATCGGTGAAGGTGATGAAACATTTGGAATTCTTGGACATTTGGATGTCGTTCCTGTAAATGAAGCCGGTTGGAATAGTGATCCATTTAATGTCATTATTAAAGATGATAAATTATATGGACGTGGTGTTGCTGATGATAAAGGTCCTCTTTTAGCTGGATATTATGCTGCTAAAATTATTAATTCATTAAACATTCCTACAAAGATGAAAATCAGGGTCATTTTTGGATGTAATGAAGAATTAGGCAGCAGCTGTGTTAGACACTATTTTACAAAAAAGCCTTATCCTAAAATGGGATTCACCCCTGATGCTGCTTTTCCTGTAGTTTATGGAGAAAAAGCTGGATGTGGGTTTAAGATCGAAGGTCATGTAGAAAAAGGTGGTCTAATTTATTTATGTGCTGGTAGTAGACCTAATATTGTCCCTGAAACTTGTGAAGCTGTAATTACTGGTAATTATAAGCAGTATGTTGATTCATATCGTAAATTTTTAAGTGCTAATAACTTAACTGGTGAAATTGAAGAAGAAGGAAATCACACCAAACTTGTTTTAAAAGGAAAATCTGCTCATGCTAGTACTCCTGATGAAGGAATAAACGCAGTTGTCTTGCTTTGCAAGTTTTTAGCAACTGTAGTTGATAATAAACTAGTTGATTTTATTTTAGAATATCTTGATGATTGTAATGGTAAAAAACTAGGAATTGATCATGTTGGTCTTATGGGGCCTTTAACTTTAAATCTTGGTGTCATATCTTATTGTAAAGAAGAATTTAAAATCACACTTGATTTACGTTGTCCTCATGATATGGATTTTGAAGGAATGGTTAATAAATTTCAAACAGCATGTACAAATTATGGATTTAAGGAATCACATGATTTAGGTAAAGCATTATACATTGATCCAGATTCTGATTTAATTACTAATTTACATAATGCCTATGTAAATGTTAGTGGTGATAATGTTAATAAACCACAAGCTATTGGTGGTGGAACTTATGCTAAATCAATGCCTAATTGTGTTGCCTTTGGTGCTGAATTCCCTAATGAAGATAATTTGATTCATGGTAATAATGAAAATATTAAAATCGAGTCTTTATTAAAAGCTACAGAAATTTATTGTTATGCTTTGTATAATTCAATTAAAGTCTAGGGTATGCCCTAGACTTTTTATTAATAATCTGATAAACTAATTATACTTGCAGACATGGCGAAATTGGTATACGCGCTATCTTGAGGGGGTAGTGGGCAACTGCTCGTGCGAGTTCAAATCTCGCTGTCTGCACCAATCTTTTTATTTGCCGGTGTAGTTCAATGGCAGAACGCATGAATGGTAATCATGAAATTCAAGTTCGATTCTTGGCTCCGGCACCAGTAAAAAATAAAAAACGGCAATGCCGTTTTTTTTATTTTTGTTTCTTCTTAATTTCTTCTAATTCACTTAAATCATAAGGTGTTAGCTGATACACATAATAATTTAACCAGTTACTAAAAAGCAAATATGCATGCGAACGCCACTTCACTAAAATTCCATTATGCATATTATCATCCTTATAATAATTTTTAGGCATGGTTGCCTGATTAGATATTACAAGATCACGATTATATTCTTTATCTAAAGTGTCTGGATCATATTCAGGATGTCCTGTTACAAAAAAACGTGAACCGTCCTTTTCAGCTATTAAATATACTCCTGCTTCATCACTACTAGCAAGAATATCTAGATTATCAATTTTTGCAATATCTTTTGCAGCAACCGTAGTATAACGCGAATGCGGTGCATAAAACTGATAATCAAAACCTCGTAAGATTTTTCTTTTCATCTTGTCCACATTAGTATGATGAAAATACACACCTGTTAATTTCTCTTTTAATTCATATTTTTCAATACCATAAAAATAATGAAGTGCCGCTTGAGAAGCCCAGCAAATAAAAAACGAACTAAACACATGCGTTTTTGACCATTCTAAAATTTTTTCCATCTCCGGCCAATAATCAACATCTTCAAATCTTAACCTTTCAACTGGAGCACCAGTTATAATCAAACCATCATATTTATTTTCTTTAATGTCATCAAAAGTTTTATAAAAAGCTAACAGATGCTCTTGAGAAGTATTTTTAGAATCATGACTAGCCATATGTATCCAATCAACTTCTATTTGTAACGGTGTATTTGATAACATTCTTAATAACTGTGTTTCTGTAACGATCTTAGTAGGCATAATATTTAAAATCAAAAGCTGCAGAGGTCTTATCTGCTGTGCTAATGCTCTATTTTCATCCATAACAAAAATATTTTCTTCTCTTAGAATCTTACTTGCTGGTAAATCATTTGGTATTTTAATAGGCATAATATGCACCTCCTAATATTGATTAGTTTATCACATTTAAACTTAGATTTTAAGTAAATATTAAAATGAAATCAATTCATTAAAAATCTGAATGATATATTCATCAGACATTCCAGATAAATAATCAATTATACTTTTAACAAAAGCTTTATCATCTTCTAAAAAATTATACACGATCTTATTTTCATATACATCTAATCGTTTTAATCCGTTCATACAGCTATATTTTTCTAACCAGTGAACATACCCATTAATTGCATGAGGAAATTGATTTTTATCTTTAATTAATTCATCAATTACATTAGTATCACTATCTCTGATCAATAATTCATATTTCATAAAAAAATCAAAAATAGAATTCAAAATTAACTTTACATAATTAGCATGAATCTGTACTCGATCAATCAAATAAATATTCTGATAATTAAATTTCATAATCGTTTTCATAATTTCAAAAGCTTCATTTGATAAAGAAATTCCATTTTCTGGACTACTGTTTTTACAAACATCCTGAATAAAATAATTCACTACTGTTCCATTATTAATAGCACTAAACTCATAACTGCTACTAATATTATTTAACGATGCTCTTAAAACCTCAACTTTATTTTCTTTTAAAACTTTTAATCTTAAAGCATCTTCGATATCACGTGCTAAATATGCAATTTTATCAGACATTTTAACCACACAGCCTTCCCACGTAAAAGGGTTATACAATCCAGCACTAGTAAAATCGTTTAAATCAATATATTCATTTCGTTTAATAATATTTTTTTGATTCATTTCTCCACAATGAGAAATTATCCCATCACGTACTGCATATGTTAAATTAAGATTATGACGATGATGTAAATTATCTTCTAATGTTTCAATATCATCAATAAAATGTAAACTATTACGTTCATGCCAAAAAGATTCTAAACCATTATTTTTAGCAAGTTCATTAATTATCTGCTCGCCACCATGACCAAATGGAGCATGACCTAAATCATGTCCAACAGAAATTGCTTTCGTAAGTTCTGTATTTAACCCTAAGTAATTTGCAATCGTATAACTGATTGATTCAACTAAATTAACATGCTCACTTCGTGTACAAACATGATCGTCTTTTACTGCAAAAAAAACTTGAGTTTTATGTTTTAACCGCCGATAAGCCTGACTAAAAATAATTCTCGTATAATCTCGTCCAAATTCGTTTCTTAAATCATTTTTTCTTTGGTATAATGGTTTATTACGTGCTATTGCCTTTTGAAAATCTGGATGTTTTTCATTCAAAGCATAGTCTTTAAATAAATTTTTTTTCATTGCAATCCCCCTATGCAATACATTATATGCTAGATTTTACATTTTAACAAACTGAAAACATTCAAACTTTTATGATTTTTATTAATAACTATATCTATACCATTAGATAATAAAAAAGACTGAACTGGATCAAGTTCTTACCATTATAAGGTTACTAAAAAATAAGAGATTTCAAAAAATAAATAACTATTTTTATTAATTATTTAAGAAATCTCTTTTTAACATTTACCCTAAAGTAAGAAAGAATCCTATATCAGACAACTTTCTATAAAACAAATTATTTAGTTAAAAGAGATGCAGCCTCTTTATCCAAAATAACTGTAACATCTTGATGCTGCTGTAAAATACTTGCAGGTAATTCTTCTGTAACAGGACCTTCGATCATCTTTTTAACCGCATCAGCTTTTCCTTTACCACAAGCTAATAATAAAACACTTTTTGCCTTCATGATATTGCTAATTCCCATGCTTATTGCTTGCTTTGGTACATCTTCAATCTTACCATCGAAGAATAATCGAGCATTATCTTCAATTGTACTTTGTTTTAAATCAACAACATGAGTAACTGCATCAAAAGATGTTCCAGGTTCATTAAAACCAATATGACCATTTGATCCAATTCCTAATAATTGAATATCAATTACATTTTCTGCCAAAAGTTTATTATATTCATCACAACTTGCTTGAATATCACCTGATCCTTTTGGTACGTGCACATTTTCAGGTTTAATATCAACTTTTGAAAATAAATGTTTTTGCATAAAATAATAATAACTTTGCGGATGAGTATGTTCTAAACCATAATATTCATCCAAATTATAGGATTTAATATCTTTATAAGAAGTCCCGTTCTTCTCATGATCTTCAACCATTAATTCATACATTTTAACTGGTGTAGATCCCGTAGCCAATCCTAAATTAGCATTTGGCTTATTTTTAATAATTTCTAACATTACTTTTGCAGCTTCAGCGCTTGCTTCTTCATAATTTTCACAAATAATTAATTTCATTTTTCCGTCCCTCCAATATTATGATACTATTTTTACCTTTAAACTTCAAGTTACAAATTTACCAATTCTTTTTAAATAATACAATAAGTGTCTAATATTACTCATAGGGCTGAGAAAAAAGATTAACCTAGCGACGATATTTCTTTATTTTTCATATAAAATAAGGTAAAATAAGGTTGTATGGAGGTGTTTTTATAATGATAAAAGGTATTGGGGCATCTAATGGTATCGCAATTGCTAAAGCTTACAAATTAGTTATGCCCGATTTAACTGTAACTAAAGTTACAGTAGAGGATGCAGAGGCTGAAATCAAAAAATTTGACGAAGCTATGGTTCAAACTGCAAAAGAATTAGAAGCAATTAAAGAAGCTGCTGCTAAAAATTTATCAGCAGAAGAAGCAGCTGTCTTTGATGCACATGCATTAGTTTTACAAGATCCTGAGTTAAAAACTCAAGTTGAAGACAAAATTAAAAATGAAAAAATTAATGCTGATGCTGCATTAGATGAAGTTGCTAATATGTTTATTGCAATGTTCGAAAGTATGGACGATAACTATTTTAAAGAAAGAGCTGCTGATATTAAAGATGTATCTCGTCGTCTTTTAGCAAATTTACTTGGGAAATCATTACCAAATCCTGCTTTGATCGATGAAGAAGTTGTTATTATTGCTGATGATTTAACTCCTTCTGATACTGCTCAATTAAATAAAAACTTAGTTAAAGGATTTGCAACTAATATTGGTGGTAGAACTTCTCATTCAGCTATTATGGCACGTTCATTAGAAATCCCTGCTGTTGTTTCTTGTAAAACAATTACAGAAGAAGTTAATGAAAATGATATGATCATTTTAGATGGTGAAGCTGGAATTGTTATTTTAAATCCTAGCGAAGAAGAAATCAAAGAATATCAAGTTAAACGTGAAGCATTCATTGCTTATAAAGAAGAATTGAAAAAATTAAAGAATGAAAAATCTGTAACTTTAGATGATCATCATGTTGAATTAGTTGCAAATATCGGATCTCCAAAAGATATTCAAGCTGTTTTAGACAACGGTGGTGAAGGTGTTGGTTTATTTAGAACTGAATTCTTATATATGGAATCTGCTGAATTGCCAACTGAAGAACAGCAATTTGCTGTTTATAAAGAAGTATTAGAAGGTATGAATGGAAAACCTGTCGTTGTTCGTACATTAGATATTGGTGGAGACAAAAAAATTGAAGCTCTTCCTTTACCTGAAGAAATGAATCCATTTTTAGGGGTTAGAGCTGTTCGTTTATGTTTCCAAAGAGAAGATATTTTTAGAGTGCAATTAAGAGCATTACTTAGAGCATCTGTTTATGGTGATTTGAGAATCATGTTCCCTATGATTGCTACATTAGATGAATTTAGAAAAGCTAAAGGAATTCTATTAGAAGAAAAAGAAAAATTAGTTAATGAAGGTATTTCAGTATCTGATAATTTCCAAGTTGGTATCATGATCGAAATTCCAGCTGCAGCTGTATTAGCTGATCAGTTAGCTAAAGAAGTTGATTTCTTCTCAATTGGTACAAACGACTTAGTGCAATATACATTTGCTGCTGATAGAATGTCTTCTGGTGTTTCTTATTTATATCAACCTTTCCACCCATCAATCTTACGTTTAGTTAAACATGTAATTGAATCTGCACATAATGAAGGTAAATGGGCTGGTATGTGCGGTGAAATGGCTGGTGAAGCTACTGCTGCACCATTATTGATTGGTTTAGGTCTAGATGAGTTTTCAATGTCAGCTACATCAATCCTTTCACAAAGAAAATTAATTAGATCAATGAAAAAATCAGAGATGAATGAATTAGCTGCTAAAGCTATCAATTGCTCAACAATGGAAGAAGTAGTTGCTTTAGTTAAAGAATACGTAGAATTATAAGTAAATATATTAAAATATGACTCTATTTTAAGAGTGAATAAATGAACTGGTTTCGATGTCAAGAACAAAATATTGACAGTTATGAATCAGTTATAGAATGTGATTAAAAATGTGTTATAGCCTGAGCCATAACACATTTTTTTGTGCTTTAATGATATTTCATTCTTAAGCATTTTTACTTATAAATAAATATTATAAATTTTCGCAAAACTTACAATTTTAAAATCTTTTATTTTTAATTAAAATAACACGCCGATTTTGCAATTTCTATCCAACTTCATGATTCCTTGATGATGACATCTAAAAAGTCCTTATTTAGTATTTCAACATTATCAATATGAATTTTATAAGATACAGCATTTTCTTTTTAAATATTAAAATAGAAATTTTCACTTTTTAAATTTTGAATATAACCTGCCATTCAAAGTTATATTTAAGATTTATATACCACGACACTCGCAAAGAATTCAGTAGCAAGACATTTTACAATATTTATATCTGCTTATCTCTTTCTGAAAAGATTACATATCCTTCTAATTATAACAAAAAAGGGACACCAAAGAGGTATCCAAAACAAAAAAAAGAACCGGCAGCTTGCTATTTTCGCACCGCAGTACTATCTTCGCCGTTATGATGCTTAACTTCTGTGTTCGGTATGGGTACAGGTGTGTCCATCATGCTATCGCTACCAGATCTCTTCTCTTTAAGCAATTCCTTTCGAGAATCACTCAAAACCGGATAATAGTTCCTTCCATTTGCTCGTCTCCAACCTTCTCTTTAGGTTAAGTCCTCGACCTATTAGTATCAGTCCGCTTAACA
>NZ_JMLH01000021.1:0-38465 GCF_000686665.1 Thomasclavelia saccharogumia DSM 17460
GCACTATGGGTTCCATATTTCTTGATTGGCAAAATTCCCGTCATATAACATAATGATACATATGGTTTATCTTTTAACAGATTTCTTAAAAAATCCAAGTATTTTTCCTGGGCTTCTTTATCATTTTTGTATTCTCTAAAGATACAGTCCCACTCATCGATAATAAATATAAACTGTTCATTTACCTCAGCATAAACATCTTCCAAAACTTGTATAAGATCATTAATATCAAAATATTCTATTTCTTGATAGACTTTTTTTATTTCTCTAAAAATTAATTTCGTTAGAAGAATAAGCATTTTATCAATATCATGTGTTTTACTTAAAAAATTCTGCATATTGAGATGTATCACATTATGCTGATTTAAGTGTTTTTGATATAGCTCTGTTTGACTGATTTTTAAATCATTGAATATTTGTGATGAATCACAGCCTTTGGAATAATAAGCAACAAGCATATTGGCATCAGTACTCTTTCCAAATCTTCTTGGTCTTGATATACATAATTTATTATTTTCTGTATTGATTATTTTATTTGTGTTTTCAATCAATAAACTATGATCCACATATATTTCACTATTTATCATATTTTGAAACAATGTATTTTGTGGATTTAGATAGATTCCCATTTTTTCACCAACCTTTCTTTATCTATTATACACTATTTTAATAATTTAAAAATCATCTATTACTTCAATTTATTATACAGTAAATTATCAATGATATAATTGATAATGTATTAATAGATTTTATTAAAAATATAACAATGATAAATTTATAAAACTGGCATGATTTTATTTAATTTAAAAATAAGACATTTAGCCTTATTTTTAAATTAAATATATAAAAGTTATATGTACAGCACTTAAAACTGATAATTATAAAACTTCTTTCAATAAAAAGCCTTATATTTTTATTACTTTTCAAATTTTTTCCATACTAATTTAAACTCTTTCCAAATTATTTTTCTTTTACAAATAATGCCTTTAATTATTCTAAATATATAAACAAATGGTCTAGCCCAAAAATGTTGATATGCAAATGGACTATACACTCTTAAAAATTCTGGATTAGGAAAAATACGCGACCATAAATATTTAAAACGAACCTTATTATTTACTTCATCCTGTGTCATTTTAGATAATTTATTTGTTACAAACTGCTCAATATTTCCATAAACCCCAGAAGATAAAATATAATTTAACATTTCTTTTTGACTTAAAGGAAGTTTATCAAAATTAAAACGATTAGAAAAAACATACAAACTTAATGATTTAAAGGATTTTTCAAAATCATCTGCTTCTAACTTATATAATTCTCTTTTTATATATTGCCAGTCAAGAATGTCTTTTTTTGATTTAAGATATACATAACAATCAAGTAAAGAACGTAATCCAGTACCGCCACCTTTATAATGTTTATAAATATGCATGATTAAATAAATATAGAAATCTTCATCACAAAAATGCCAGCCATAAAGATTATCATTATCTTTTATAAGCTTTTCTTTTATATTAAAATAATATGAATACCAGGTAAGATTATGAAGATCACTAAATAGACAAGTATGCATTTCAAAATTATAAACTGGTTCTTTATTGTAAACATCATGATTATCACCTTTTTTACCAGCATAACCACGTTTATTCATAAAATCAAATATTTTATCTCGATACTTGCTATCAAATAAAATATCATTATCAGCCATTTGTCTCATTCCTAATTTTGGATATAAGTCTTTTAAAATAATTCCTTTTAAAGGCATATACCATATACCTTCTACTTCCATAAAATTAATAATTTCTAGTCTTTCTTGATCAAGTAATAAATTTTTACGAATAGCTTTTTCTCTTTCAAGTTTCCAATGCTTTAAAAGTTCTGTATCCAAAATTAATGTTTCAACAGATTCAATAGCTGTATAACAAAGTGCTGTTAAGCTATGTTTTTTACACATAAAATATAAAGCCCTAAGATCTGTGCTTTCTACCCATTTTTTATCAGGAATTTGGCCATTTATCGCACAGGTTGAAAGATACAGCATATCATATTCTATACTATTTTCTATCAATATTATGCGCCTCCACTTAACGAATCTTTCTCCAGCATCTGCGTGCTAATGATAAAATCCGTAATATTCCTGCACGAATATAAAAGAAATCACACCATAAATGGACATATAAAAGATATTTTTTATTAGTTACGGGAATAAACTTCCCATCTCTTGTAATTCCTGTTAATACACCAATAATCATATCATCAGTGATGCCATATTCTTTTGTATAGCAATTATCACCACAAATAACATAATCATTCTCACGAACTTTTAAAATGCGATGTAAAACTAGTTTTCCATTTGCTCTTTGGTATAGTGGTACATCATATTTCTTTAACCTGCCATTGGGCTTTTCAAGTAAAATAATATCCTTTCTTTGGCGTAATAAAGGCATCATCGAATATCCAACAACTGTAGAAATACAATTCCCATGGTTAGCAATCTCTTCAGCAATATTAACATTTCGAATCATTCAAAAAAACCCGCTTTTTCAAATTCACCAATAATCTTATCAACATCTTTTTCCACAGTATCACGATCAACTTCATAACGGTTTAAAATATTATCAATGATTTCCTCTCTTGTTGTTTCATGCAATAACAAACTAGCAATATAGGCAGCCGTTTTATTATTACGAACGATTCCTCTAAATTCTTTACTAGCATCTTCTGTTGCAATCATTACTGATTCACCAGACATCTCTTGAATAATAAATCCCTCTTTTAATTTCATATCAATACCTTCCTTTTAATCATTTGTCATTTTCATTGCTTCATAAGCTATATTTACAGCTTCTTGAGAAATATTACACCCCATTTTATATACTGGAGTAGAATTTAATAACTGATCAATTAAATTTAATGTTTGAATATAAGCCTGAGGATTATCTAAAGGCCGATAAGTTTGTTGTAATATTTGCATTAAAGCATCTTTTTTATTAATTTTTTTAATAGTATTTTCTTTTGCCTGATATAGTATACAGATTCCTTGTAAAGAAACACTAGTATTAGTACTTAGACGATGCTTTCCATCCCAAGGTGTCCCATAAGCAGTTACTATATCATTATCAATTTTTAACAAAGGTTTATCGTCATTAACCATGTATGCACGATTTTTAAATCTTTCCATCCATAATCTTGTATGTGTTGATTTACCTGTTCCACTCGGTGCTGTGAATAGATATCCTTTATTATCTACAGCAATTACAGAACCGTGAAAAAGTAATACATTAAATTGTGGCATTTGAGTTGCAATTTTACGGTATACTGCTAAGGTTTCTAAATATTCATTGGAAAAATTTCGAATATTTATTCCTTGTCTTTCATCTTCTTCTTTTGATTTGATTCTTTCATTATCAATATCGTTTTCTTCTATTTTTATTGAAAAATCAGCTTTTTCTTGTGAAAGATAGTCTTTGCATAATTTTTTTGTCATTGAATATATTGTTGCTACTTCAATAACTTTATTAGCTAATTTGATTTTAAAACTTATCATATTCTTCCTCTTATTTTAAGTATTTGTTGTAAACATCATCTATTTTTTTATTTACTTCAGAAAGTTTAGCTTCTAATTCATCTTTTTGTGTTTGATAATCAGTAGTAATATTACTGCGTCCTGCTTCCATTTCTTTACGATATTTTCTAACTTCTAATAAGTTATTTACAAATAAATTATCTGATTTAGAAAAGTTATTGATTTTCTTTAACATTGAATTAAAACGATCTTTTTCATATCTTTCATTCTGCAAATCAGATCCAATCGTAAAAATAAGATTTCCCCTTTGAGTTATCGCATTAGTTAATATTGTACTAGCACCATTACGATTCCATGAAATAGCCCCAGGATGCCATATCTCAGTTCCAGAATCTAAAGAAATTATTTCTAGATCATCTTCACCGTGATGTATAAATATTGAAAAGCCTTGATTTTTAAGAGCCTCATCATATTCACTGTGATAAGAATTTGCTGTAAAGTATACGGATTCTGGTAACTCAATTCCTATTTCCTTTATCATATTTTTACATGATGTTAGCCATTTATCAACATCATTATCATCTTCATCCCATTTTAAACAATACTGCCATCCCAGTCCTATTAATTCTTTGAACTGTTTTAAACTCATACAATCATCCTGACCAGGAAAATTAGATGGTGATAATGTCAACATTCCTACAAAATCATATTCTTTCATTAAAGGATAAATATCTGTATAGATATTTTTATTTACATTTGTAAATAAAAATACAACACTGCATATCCCTTGAGCTTCATTATTATAATTCTCTTCTAAATTAGATAATTGTTCTTCTAATTGTTTCTTCTCATCTGTTAATGGTGCCATTTCTGTTTCCATTTGAGCATAATAAGTATCTCTTTCGTTTTCTAAGTGACTTTCACGCCAAAAAAAGAATATCAAACAAGCTATCGTAATAACCGCTACTATAAAAACAACAATGATTTTTATTCGCTGTTTTTTATCAAAATCAATTTTATCTTCTTCCATAAATATCTTCCCTCTCACCCTCATTAATATGTACTAATAAAACATATTATAAAAAATGACAGACAGTATAGGCCGTCTGCCATCTTTATACAATATTTATTTACCAATCAAGACCAGTAGCACTAGGTTCATCACCTGACATATCGTCATTCATTGAATTTTGGCTTGTTGTAACAACATCTTCTTGTTCAAAAACAACTATTTCTGTTACTGGTGTTATATATTTTTCTTTCATTTCTTTCATATCTAATACCTTCCCTCATTTTAAAATACATATTTTAATATATATAAATATTCTATCTCAAATCCATTTTTAATACTTAATCATTTTAACATAAACATCTATTTGTTTACAAGGGATTATTAAAAAATATTGATAAAATGTGATCTTTTAATATTAACTCCTGGGCACTTAGTACTTTATTTCTAAGTACTTCTTTTATTCCCTCACCTAACTCCTCATTGTTTTAAATCTTCTTTAATCTCTTTCATACATTTCCAGCAGTTGCATAATCAAGTGTGGTATGAGCATAATTGCATAATGTCCCTTGATTGCATTTTTATCATAACTATAGGCATGTTTCATATGATATTCATGATTCGTCAGATCATTAAATCCATTGTTTTCTATTTTTCATCAATTCCATTTGCCACTTCTCCGTAAGCGTCAAATAACTTACTATCATTCTAATATATGTTATTTTATTCCTCTATTTCATCATAGATTTTCTTTAAAACTTTTTTTAATAGTGTAGATGAAACATTCTTTGTATATGGTATATATTTAACCCCAATTTTCCCATTCAATTTCATTTCATCATCAACTGTTTGAAAAATTTCTGATCCTTTCCAATCATCTCCAACAAACATAATATCAAAATTATATTTATGAAATGCTTCTATTTTATCTCTGTTAATTTGTGGTACAACTTCATCTACATATTTAATTGATTCAACAATTCTTTTTCTTTCGTTATACGGAATAACAGGTCTTTTATGTTTATAATTTTCCACTAACTCATCCACACTTACTGCAACTATTAAGTAATCACACTGTTTTTTTGCTTTTTCTAAAAGATTTAAATGACCAACATGAAATAAATCATATACTCCAGCTGTATATCCTACTATTTTCTTCATATATCTTAATTTCCTTTCATAAATAAAAATATCTATCATGATCTTTTCATAATAGATTTCATATTTTTTATAATTGATAATAGATACTTAAATTCTTCTGTTCTAAAACTATATAAAAAAATAATTATATTCGAAACAATAAAAACAACACATCCTAATAATAACCATTGTAGTGTATTAGTTACTACAAAATAATTACTAATATATAAACATATTCCCATATTAACTAATAAAATTATCAATTTAATAAAATAATCGATAAAATATTTTATAGGATTTATACCTAGTCCTTTTTTATAAATTAAATAGGGATCAAACCATGCATTAGTTGTTAATCTTGTAATTACCGTTCCCCACAAAATACCAGCTATACCAATTTTCTTTACTAAAAATATAGAAACTATAATATTTTCTATTGCTGATATAATTGGCCTATATTTTCCTTGTGTAAATAATCCCATTGTTTGTCTATAGTTAAAAGGAGCAAACAACATTCCTCCTACATATATATTTAATGATATAATAAAAACTACTGACATATCCAAAATATAATCTTTACCAATCCAACACGATCCAATAAATGGATTTATTAATACAAAAATACATACAGTAACTACTCCATAAAGCCAAAAAGTTGCTAAATTAATGACTCTGAACATAAAATATTTTTTTTCATTATCATCACTAGCATTTAAATTTCCAATACTAGCAGTAAGATTATTAAAAACTGTTGATAAAAAACCTGTAACAGATGTAACAATTAAATTATAATTAGAGTACAATCCTACAGATTCTAGACCTACATATGCTGACATAATCATATTATCAGTAGAATTTAATGATAAAGTTCCAATTTTATATAGTACTAATGCTGAAACATTTTTTTTTATTTTTTTTAATTCTGATTTTTCAATCGGATGCTTTGATTTTTCTTTTAAAAAAGGATATAATTGATCAGTTTTTTTTGCTACATAATAATTCTGTAATAATTTACTTAATATCTGAATAGTTAAATAAATAAAATAATTTTTAAATAATATTAAAACAATAATTTGTAAAACTGCAACTATTATAGATACAATTGAATTTACTCTATTTATAATATGATTCTTTTGTGTAGCAGTTAAAAATGTACTTTTGTATACAAATAAGTAAGAAAATGCAGAATCACAAACATACATAACGTATATTACTCTAATGTATGGAACACTGTTAATATCTTTTATTAAATATGGTAGTAATGGGATTAATGCTAATCCCAAACCAAGAACTATCAAAAATAATACTTTATATATTTTTTTATAAAAATCCATTAATGCATGGATTTTTTCATTATCGTTTTTTGCAATAGGTTTATATAGACTAAAAATAATTGCTTGTCCAATACCTAATTCAGCAAAAGATAATATTGAAAGTATATTTCCAAATAGCCCACTTACTCCCAAATATGTTGAACCAAGTGTTTTAATAAAAACTGTTCTAACAACAAAACCAGTTAACAGTATAATCATTTGTCCAATTAAACCTGTACCTATATTTTTTAAAGAATTTTTTACTCTCATAATATTAACTCCTTTAATTCAAAAGTAAATCTACAATTGATTGACAACTTTTCCCATTTTCAAATGAATTAATTTTTGAAAGAAATTTATTTAAATTATTTATATATTCTGTTTCATTATAATCTTCTATCTCATCAAATAATTGTTTTTGATTTTCAGCAATAAGAAATGGGAGTTCACTAATTCTGAAATAAAGTGAACGATTATTTGATAAATAATTTTTTAAATCATTGACATACAATGCACATTTTTTATGTAAATACATTGCATCAAACATACAAGAAGAATAATCTGTAATAAGAAAATCTGAAATAATTAGTAATTCTTGTATATCATCAAAATATGATGCATTTATACAGCAATTAGGTAAATCAATGTTTTTACTGATATTAATTAAGTTCGGATGTAATCTATATAATACTTTCCATTTTCCTCCAAATTTTTTAGATAAATTATTACATAACAATTCATAATTTAAATCATATGCACTTAAATCATTATTTTTTCTAAAAGTAGGTGCATAAAGTAAATAATTGTATTTAGAATCCAAATTATTCTTATTTAACAATTTTGATCTATTTAATTCTGTATTATTTTTTAATAAATAATCTATTCTTGGAGTTCCCACCTCTAAGATTTTACCATCATACCAAAATGAATTTTTAAAAGTGTTACTACTTAAGCCACACCCAGAGATAATATAATCTATCTTCTTTGAATCCTGTTTTGCATTCTCGACATAATGATAATCCAATTGATCTGCTACATCACCTTCAATTTTTTTTAATCTAATTGAACTGTGCCATGTTTGTATATATATTTGACATTTTCTCTTTTCAAATCTAAAATGCTTAGGAATTCTTGTATTTGAAATAATATAATGAGAAGTTAAAATTTCATAAAGATATTTAATCGAAAAATAATTTACTTTACGACACCCTTTAGGTAATTCATGTTTGATATTAATATTTTTATCAAATACCCATACTATATCAAATTTATCTTTATAATTCTCTGCTATAAATTCACACAAGTATTTAGGATTACAAGTATATGCGTTACCTAAATTGCTTATGAAAAATATTTTATTTTTTTTAATTGGCAAATGTTTAAAAAGAAAAATGTATATATTTATTCTTATTTTTTTAATAAATTCAATCATTCTAAGCCTCCTTAATTAACTATATATTATTCAAATAATCCAAATCATCAAAATATTTTTGTAGCAATTCAGTTTCGTCACCTTCCAACATTTTAAGTTCAGGCACCCAAATAGAACCATTAATCTTATCATGTGAAAAACAAATCAAACATTTATTCTCTATATCCATAAATTCTTCCATATCTTGTTTCGTAAATCCTTCTCTTTGTGGAACTTTAAATATAAGACTATCGTAATTTATTCTTTTACATCTTCTATACCATTTTTCTTTTGCCTCTTTTTTAGTTTTATAATGCATAAAATAAATTTCAATATCATCTAATCTTGCTATTGGATATTCTCTATCTCCTTTTATTAAATCATAATTTTTAGATTCAGAAAAACTGATAAACTTTAAATCTTGATTAACATAATATTTTAATTTTTTTAAAAACTTTATATAATCATTACCAATAAAAAAAAGACCTATAGTTGGTGTCTTATATTGTAATCCATATTTTTGATATATAAACCCTGCCCAACAATTATTTGAAATGATAGTAAAATCTTTATTCCTTAATTTTTTTCTTCGTAATGAACATCTAATATAATTTTGAACTTTCTTAAATCCATTATTTATTTTCGTTATAATATACATTTTACTCTATATTTCCTTTTTATTTTCTTTAAATTTTCTAATATAATAATATAATGTAATTAAATTAATATTTATTCTACATAAGAGTTCAATAATTTTATACTTTCCACTTACCTCAATATTATTTGTTTTTAATAATTGTTTTAACCTTTTTTTTAATATTTTACATTCTTTATTGTAACCATCTTTACGTGCATTACAGTACATATTTAATATTGTCATATAATATCTTGCAAATTCCTTATTTAAAAGATGTTCAGAATTTATCTTTTTCAAATATTCTATTCTATATTCTATAGAAATAAATACATCCATTTTTTTAGGCATAAAACTTGAATTGATAATACTACCCTGGCGCATAACATAATAGTATAAAATCTTATCCAAATATATACAGGAATTAATTTTTGATAAAATATCAGTAATCATATACTCATCTTCATGCAATATTCCATTTTTAAATCTTAAGTTATTAAATAATTCCTTTTTGTATAATTTTGTACATGCAGAAGCTGCTCCTCCACCTATCTCATAAAGATTTTCAAAAAACTCTATCCGGCTATAACTTATTTTATACTGATTAGAACTATTATCTATTTTTACCTGTTCCTTTTCTTGAACTTCCTTATAATTAAATTGAATTAAATCTGGATTAATTTTAGAATCTTCCCAAATATTAATTAATGTATCTACTGTATTAAAATCTATATAATCATCACCATCAACAAAAAGTATAAACTTCCCTTTAGCAATATCTAACCCAGCATTCCGAGCAGAAGATAATCCTCCGTTTTTTTTATGAATAACAATAACTCTATTATCTATATCTGCAATTAAATCACATTTATTTGCGCTTCCATCAGTTGATCCATCATCTATTAAAATAATTTCAATATTCTTATATGTTTGATGTAACAAACTTTCTATGCATAAATCCATATAATCATTTACGTTATATATTGGTACAATAATACTTACTAAATTATTCATCATTTATAGTGTTCTCCTAAATTCAATGTTAGTTACCTCCTATAATATTATGAAAAAACAATTTTAATCTTGTTATATTGGAAATCATTTTTAAACTACTAGCATAACTATAAGCTACTTTTTTTTCATCTTGACTAATTTTAGAGTTACTAATACAACGAATAAAAGCTGATTCAATAACATTTCTTAATTGAACATCGTCAAAAAAGCAATATTTTTTATTCTTCTCTATTATTTTTTTCAATATATTAATAAACACCTTAATCTTTTCAATATCAAATTGATTAAATTCATTCAAACAATAGAACATAAAAATTTCTTTTTCATTATATTCAAGATTCAATTTTATAAGTTGCATACGTTCATCCAATAAATTGAAAAGTCGCTTTCTTGTTTCATTATTAATATTTTGAGTAATTTGTTGAGGATGAATTCTATAATAATGTAAGCACTCAGATAATGATGTTATTTCACCTACCATTGCTATTTTGCACCACATTGCAAAATCTTCCATACCAAAATATTGATTTTCATAGTAAATATTATTTTTATCTAAAATCTCTTTTCTTATCATTACAGTTGGATGAGCTACACAAGGAGAAAATAATAATTCCGCTTTTGATTTTCTATAATCAGATGTAAAGATCCTTTTATCCTCTTGAACATTTTCACCAAAAAGAATTAAGCTAGTTCCTAAAACAGAAATATGTTGATTACTTTCCATGTATTGTAACTGTTTTTCAAATCTTGTTGGTAATGATATATCATCAGCGTCCATTCTTGCTACATATTGCCCTTTAGCCTGTTTTAAACCATTATTTAGACTAGCAACTATACCTGAATTTTCTTTATTTTTTAAATATATAATCCTAGGGTCATCATAACTTAAAATTATATCTTCTGTTCTATCAATAGATCCATCATTTATAATAATAAATTCAAAATCTTTATAAGTTTGATTTAAAATACTTTCTATAGCTTCACCAATATATTTTTCAGCATTATATGCTGGCATTAAAACACTAATTTTTTTCAATAATAACCCTCCTCATATTAAATACTTCTATTTAAAACTTTAAAAATAAATTCATTCTCCTAAAAATACTAAAAAACAAAATCATTAGTTTTTAAAATTTAAAATACATACCATCCACAATAAATAATAGTAAATAACATTATTAAATTTTACCTCCCATGTCTTTTATTTAAAACAATCGCTAATGCACATAGTAGTAATATTTTTTTTCTAATAATTAATTTTGCCTTTAAATCATTTAAATTCAATTTAGCTATTTCATTTCGTAAAATATGATTATCACAAATTTTTTTGATAGATTGATATCTTTCAATATAGTTTAACTGAGAATCTTTATAAAATTCATTATTGATAGCAGTGTAACATAAACCAACAGTCTGCAACTCATATCCATTAATAATATTTTCATCATTATTCCAGCATACCTGAATTGCCTCCATAATTTTTCTTCTTGCATCCATTACGATATTAATCATATTGCTATAATATTTATTTACTGCACTACCCATTCGAATATATCTATTATAATAAACTGTTTTATCATAAAATATTTTCTTACTATATCCAATTGCATATAAGTTAAAAATACGATCTTCAGAGAATTTCAAATCAATAGGAAAATAAATATCATTTTCTTGCAACAGTTCTCGTTTATATAGACCTCTCCAAACCGATCCAGCCATTTGTATTAATAGTGATGAATCAATCTTATCTTTTGTTATTAATCTACTCTTTTCTAATAGAGTAAAACTATCTATTTCACTTTGCTTATCATCATAAACTGTTACAGCATCACAGAAAACAATATCAACATCATAATCTTTAATATACTTATACATATTCTGATACATATTTGATTCTATCCAATCATCACTATCAATAAAACCTATATACTTGCCTTTTGATTTTTTTATACCTATATTTCTTGCAATGCTAACATCCTCATTTCTTTTATGGATAACGCTGATTCTATCATCCTTTTTAGCATACTCATCACATATATCTCTTGATTCATCTGTTGATCCATCATCTATTAAAACTATTTCAATATCTCGTAATGTTTGATTTAAAAGAGAATTAATACATTTCTTTAAATATATACCAGTATTGTATACAGGAACAATAATACTAATTTTATAATCTATTTCCATGATTATTTTTCTCCTTTAAATATCTAACTCGACCTAGCATTATTCCTAATGCTACATACGGAATCAAATTTGGCTGAGTAGCTATCAAACCGAGTTCTACAGATTGTTGTAAATATATAAATAAAAATGCTGTTAAAGCAGCACATACATAACTATCATTAAAATAATATTTAGCTCTATCAATAATATTTTTGAATAAAGCAATCCAAGCAGTATACCCTATTACTCCATAAGCTGTTAAACATGTTATTGCTGAATTATGCCAGCCATTCCCGATTTTTTTAGTACCAAATAACAAATGTTGTTTCAATTGATCAACTCCACTTTGCCATAAAGCTTCTCTCCCATTAAAAATAGGTTTCTTAAATTGTTCAATGCTCCATGAATTTAATCTTTCATAATATCCTGTATTTGAAACTATTAAAACAATAATAACTATTAATAGTGGCATAAACAATATATATATATATTTTCCAGCTTCATAAAAATTTTGAGGTCTTATTAAATTAAAAATAAATAATATAGAAAGACCCACAAATAAAGTACTTGACCTTGAATTAGTAATATTCAACAAATATAAATATAAAATTACTACTACCAATGTAAATATTCGACGATATTTCTTTTTATCATCCATAAAACCGATATAAAAAATTGCATAGCTAAAAAAACCTATCATTGCAATTGTATTTTCATTCCAACCCGATAATATAGAAGTATAATTATAAATATACAAAAAGAAAACTCCCAATATACCATAAAACAATGCAATCAATTTAATATTTCTATGTTTTAAAGGAACTAATGAAAATAAATAACATACTAAAAATGCTAATAAATATCCAATGCCATCAGTATTTTTTGATAATAAAGGAATAATGATAAAAGATAAAAATAAAATAATCAATAAATATAAATAGTTTTTCCTTATATTCAATTTACTACTCTTCCTTATGATTATTAAAATAATAGGTACCAAAATAATGAATAATAGTATATGAAATTTATTAGTAATATTTATTGAATTACCTAATCCAGACCCTTGAACCAATGAAACAATCCATAACAAAATAGAAAAAATTATTATAAATATACCATTCATTTAATTTTCCTTTCATAATAATACTTTAGTACAAATCCCAATGGTCTAGTCAATATTATCAACCATTTCCATGGTCCGTTATATTCAAATTTATTTGTTTTAGCAATTAAAGAAAAAGTATTATATCGAACTACATAATTTAATCTTTCATTATAACTTCTAGCCATATTAATTCTTTGTGAATAATATATTTTATAGCCAATAGGATTTTTTAACATAATTTTATAAATATTTTGGGACAATCCATCATTTTGATATTCACATATATTTAGTATTTGATTCAACAAAAGCAATTGGTATTGACTAGAAATTTTATCATAAATAACATTTTCAGTAATAAACTTTTCTCCGGTATCAGGAAATAAATTATCCTTCAATACTTCTGTAAGGTAAATCAATGCAAACTCACCCGTACATTTTAATTCATTTGTTAACATATAAGTATCTATATATTTAATATTTAATGGCAATTTAGAACTTAATTCTTTACCATTTAAATCTATTTTCTTTCCAAGAATACCACAAATTTTACGATTTTCTTTTGCAAACTCCCACGACATTAAAATACTATTTATTGCGTTTTCATATAACATATCATCTGAATCTACACAAAAGAATAATTCTCCATAAGCATTTAAAACACCATTATTAAAAGCTTTCCATTTACCAGAGTTATGCTGATAAATATATCGAATAGGAAATTTTGAGCTTTTTTGAAAATTTTCTACTATTTTTTTTGTGTTATCTACTGATCCATCATCAACTATAAGCCATTCAATATCTTTTGAATTCTGCTTCATAATAGAATCAAACAATCTATATAAGAATTTTCCTCGATTATATGTTGGAGTAAAAATTGTTAATTTCAATCTATTTTCCATTTTTACACCTCATTATTTTCAAATATTTTTTTTCACCAATTATTTTAATGACACTTTTTTTTATTAAAATTTTTATTTTATTTCTTTTAGATATCCAGCTTACAAAAAAGTGATGCACACAATAACTATTTTCAGTAATAAAATATTTATAAATTCTATAATCATATGGTGAAAAAAATTCATTGGGATAAATTATAATATCATTTGATAATATTTGATACTCATTATTAAGCTTCAAACCTTGACATTGCAATAGATCAGTTAAAATCTTAACATTAGTTATAGTATTTAAACTTCCATCCTTATTTATAAAAAAAACATCTTCATATTTTTTTAAAAAATTCTTAAAAACAAGATGATGTGGTTCAGCAGCCATAAAACTAGTAGCAATATAATTTCCACTTTCAAAACCAAAAATACATTTTTTTTCTAATAACTCATCAAAAGATTTAAAGACTTCGACATCTGTATCCAAATAAAAACCTCCATATTTCTCTAAAACATAGGCTCTTACATAATCACTTACAAAAGCATATTTTTTTGCTTCATATGCTTCTTTAGCATAGTTATTATTAAAAATATCAAAATTATCTTCATTCCATTCAACTATTTCATAATCTTTCAAGTACTCTTCCCAACTTTTCAGACATTTTTTTACTTCTTTTGGTTTATCATTTTTTCCAAACCAACAATAATGTATAATTTTGGGTATCAAAATTACTCCTCCCTTTTATTAAGATTTCATTCTTTTTTTATGCAAAAATTCATATACAGAATTAGGTAATAATCCAACCGCTAGCGGTCTCAATATAAATAAATAATTAATTTTAGATAGTTTAAAATTTTTAACTATTAAATATCTAACATATGTCTCGTTTATTCTATATCTATACTTTCTTCTATTAATCGCATTTCTATCATCTCTCATTTTATACAATGATTCTTCTATGTTGTATCCCTTAAAACCATTTAAATACATTTTATACCATAAATGATAATCTTCTACTCTTAATAAATTTTTTCCTTCTGAATACCCTTTAACTGCTTTATATGCTTCATTTCTCACCAAACACGATGCATGACAAAAAGGTGTACCTTTAATAAAATCAGCTTTATGTGGTTTTTTTAAAGAATTACTTTTACCCCAATCCCCAGTTTCGTCAAAATAAATCATATTACTGCCCACAATTGCATATTCTGGATTATTCTCTAAAAAATCAACTTCTTTTTCTAATCTTGTAGGTAATGAAATATCATCTCCATCCATTCTGGCAATGTATTTTGTATCTGCAAATTTTAAACAATGATTTAGTGTATAATTTAATCCTTTATTTTCATTATTACTTATAAGAATAATATTTTCATACTTATCTGCATACTTTTTTGCAACTAGATATGTATCGTCACTCGAAGCATCATCACACATAATAAGTTTCCAATCTTTATAAGTTTGATTCAATAAAGACTGTATTGCTTCATCTAGAGTAGAAGCACAATTATAAATACCCATAATAATCGAAATCTTATACTTCATAATTATTTTCTCTTTCTACTTTCATTTAAAAATTTATTAAATAACTTTTCTCAATCAGATTTAAAACAATTAAAAAAAGTTTGCTGATTAAAATTTTTTCTTACAAATTTCACACTATTTTCCCCAAAATAATACATAAATCTTTATTTATTGGATGATAAAATATCTTTTTCTTAACAATAAAAATTTCCTAATATGTTATATAAAATATAAATTGGTTTAATGTATTTTACTAACACATTTAACTGACCTTTCGTTATTAAATTTACATAATTTCTTTATTTTTATGATTTTTTAAACTGTTTTATCAAAAAACTTTATTTTCCTCTATTAATGTCAACTTCCTCTTTAATATGTATTTATTAAGGATTTCAGATGAAAATCTATTTTTTGCATACTCACAAGAATACGATGATAATTGTTTAATAAGTTTATTATTATTAATATGTTGCATTTTTTCTTTCAATTCACTTACATTCTTACTTTGAAATAAATATCCTGTTTTTCCTGCTTCCATTGCGTCCCTTGGCCCAGGTATATCTGATACAATTACTGGAGTTCCCATTGCTTCAGCTTCAATAACTACATTTCCAAAGCCTTCACGATAACTTGGTAAAATCAAAACATCAATTGCTGCATAATATTTTTCAACTTCATTTACACTCCCAATAAAAATAATATTTTTATCTTTTTTTGCGCGCTCAAATAATATTGCATCTAAATGATTCTTTTTCTCAACCTCACCTACAAACAGCAACTTTGTATTATTATTTAATGAAAAAAAAGCCTCTAATAACTCATTAATACCTTTATCACGCGTGATTCTTCCTATAAATCCATAAATAAAATCATCATTTTTTAAATTATATTTTTTTCTTATTTCATTTCGCCATTTTTCTCTATACTCAATATTAAACTTTGTAAAATCAACTCCACCTGTACTACCATAAAATATTACAGTTGCTTTATCTTTATTAAATATTTTTTCCCTAATTCCTAATTCTAAATTTGAATAACTTACACATTCAACATGTGTTGATAAAAAACATGTAATTTGTTCTATTAATTTAAATATATATTTTAAAATTCCTTTAAACCCTAAATATCTAAATCCCATACAATGATAATTTCTAATTAAACACTTTGCTTTTTTGGCTGCAATAGCACTATATAAAGCTGCATTAGGTGTTGAATATTGTATTAAATCAAATTTTTCTCTTTTAAAAATTTTAATTAATTGTTGAATAGTATTAATTGAATTAAAAATTGAAATCCCTCTTGGAATTTTAACTGGTATAAACTTTATATCTTTTCCTAACTCTTCAACCAATTGAGCATCATAATTACAAATTACTGTAACATCAAAACCATTTTTCGATAAATACATAAATTGAGGTAAAAAAAAAGCCCTTATTGTTGTTGGAATAGTAACTACATAACATATTTTCTTCATTACTTCACCATCCTTGCTGGAGCACCCACATATGTACCGCAATTACTGATATCATCAATGACTACTGTTCCGGCTCCGATTATACAGTCATCTGCAATACTTATATTGTTTATTACCGATGTTCCTGTTCCTACCCAGGTATTTTCTCCTACTTTTACTGTACCTGCGATATGTACTCCCGGTGAAATATGTACGTAATCTTTAATCATACAGTCATGATCTACTGATGAAGCTGTATTGATGATACATCCTTTTCCGATCATAGTATCTGCGTTTATTACTGCATTAGCCATTACCACTGTTCCTTCTTTGATTAAAACAGTTTTATCAACTATTGCATTAGGATGTATAAGTACCGGCTGAATGATATCTTTATCTGACAAGATTTGGGTAATTCTTTTTCGGATTTTATTATTTCCTATCGCTACAAAGAAATCATGATCATCAATAAACTTATCAATATCACTGCATGTACCAATTACCTTATATTTACCATTACTTTTCTTTGATCTGTCATCATCTAAAAAGGCTATCTCTTTGTATCCATCTAATTCTGCAATATCTGCGACAACCTTTCCATGTCCGCTTGCTCCAATAATTATTAATCTCTCATTCATTGATATTACCCATGAATTCTTCCATTGTTGCCGACGTTGTAGAAGAAATCCCTTCCTGTTTGATAAATGCTTTATGTACCGTTTCTATCAAGATCTTCACATCTGTTATAAATGTAATATGATCTACATATTCAACATCCAGTCTAAACTTCTCTGTCCATGTAATATTGTTTCTCCCATGTACCTGGGCATATCCTGATAATCCTGGTCTTACTTCATGTCTTCGATGCTGTTCCTCATTATATTTTGGCAGATATCTTACTAATAATGGCCTAGGTCCAATTATTGACATATCACCTTTTAAGATATTTAAAGCTTCCGGTAGCTCATCAAGACTTGTTGCTCTTAATAATTTTCCAAACTTTGTTAATCGCATTTCATCTGGCAGCAAATTGCCTTTTTCATCTCTTTCATCTGTCATCGTTCTAAATTTATACAGATTGAATATCTTTTCATCTTTACCTGGTCTTTCCTGCTTAAACAGTACTGGACTGCCTAATTTGATCCTTACTAACAGTGCAATGATCAGATACAGCCAGCTAAATACGATCAGTGCCAGTAAAGAACAGATGATATCTATCGGTCTTTTTAAATACTTTTCATATGGTCCATATGCTTTATGCCTGTTTTCCATCATTTCCATAATTCCTTTATGATGTTGCAGATCCTTTCCAGATCTTCATCATTCATCTTTGTATCACTTGGTAAACATACTCCATTATTAAACAGCTTTTCTGATGTCTGATCATTGTCTATATAATCATGATCTTTGAATACCGGCTGTAAGTGCATCGGTTTCCATACTGGTCTTGATTCGATATCATTTTCTTCTAATGCTGCCATTATATCTATTGGTCTTACTTTACAGTTTTCATCTAACTGAATCGTTGACAACCAGCAGTTGGAATATGATCCATACTTGTCTCTTGGCATCATCGTTAGCCCTTCTAAATTACCTATCTCTTTTTGATAGTATTCATAGATATATCTTTTCTTAGCTATCCTTTGATCCAGTACCTTTAACTGGCCTCTTCCGATTCCAGCTACGATATTGCTCATACGATAGTTATAACCTATTTCCTTATGCTCATAATGTCTTGCCTGTTCTCTTGCCTGCGTTGACCAGAATAATACTTTCTTTGCTTTTTTTGCAGCATCATCAGTGTTGAATAACAACATTCCTCCTCCCGATGAGGTAATGATCTTGTTTCCATTGAATGAAATGATGCCATAATCACCAAATGTTCCTGTATACTGACCATTTACTGTCGTTCCTAAAGATTCAGCAGCATCTTCGATCAAAGGTACACCATATTCATCACGGATTTCTTTGATTTCTTTAATATTAGCTGTCAGTCCATAAAGATGAACGACAATAACAGCTTTAGGCAGATTATCTTTATACTTTTTAAAAGCTTTTCTTAAAGCAGCAGGAGACATATTCCATGACTCATCACTGTCAATAAATACCGGTACAGCTTTTTCATAAGTAATAGGATTAGCTGAAGCACTGAAAGTTAAACTCTGGCAGAAAACAAGATCATCCTGTTTAATGCCGATACTTTTTAAAGCCATATGAATAGCAGCAGTACCGCAGGATAAAGCAACTGCAGCTTTAGCACCAAGCTTATCCTTCATTTCATTTTCAAATTCATTAACATTTTTACCAAGAGGAGCGATCCAGTTGGTATCAAATGCTTCTTTAATATATTCTTTTTCATATCCTTCATCACTCATATGTGGTGATGCTAAAAATATATGTGACATATTTGTCCCCTCCATAATTAACAATATGTCGCAATCATCAAGTTAAAATATATAACAATTTTTAATAATTCCCTTAAAAAGACAATAAAACCCCAGTGCAACTATGTAATATTTTTAGTTACACTTGGGGTTTTATGATCATTAAAAATCTGTAACATGCCCTAGTCAATGATTACGTCATTATAAATGTTGTTTTAAAATCTATTGAAGATTTCAAAAGAATTATATGATAATATGACAAAATTTGCAATCAAATATTTAAACTATATTATCTAAACACTTTATTAATCATCACCTGCTTTGTTTTCATAGTTGGATGAACATAACGATTAAGAGTAATATTAACACTTGAATGTCCTAATATTTCACTAAGAGTACGATCATCCATTCCTGAAACTATACACATTGATGCAAAAGTATGTCTTAATGTATGATAGTTGGTATCTTCTATTTCTAATTTTTTTAAAACTTTTTTAAAGTATTTAGATAATCTCCTAGGTTCAATAATTTTTTTATTATCACCAGTTAAAATATAATCATTATCATTATATTTCATTTCTTTTAATACATCTATTAGTATATTCGGTATAGGTACATTACGATAAGATGATTGACTCTTAGGACTACTTATTACAACTTTTGTTTTATTATTAGTGTTTTGAATACTTATTCTTTGCATAGTATGTTTTACTGATAATATCTTTTTTTGATAGTCAATATCTTCACCTTTAAGAGTACAAACTTCACCAATTCGTAAACCACAGCATATACTAAAAAGTAATCCAATATTTATATATTTGGGATTACTTTTTAGATATGTTATCAACTTATATGAATCTTTTTCATCTAATACTTTAATTTTACTTTTTTCCCTTTTTTTAGGAATTATTACATCACCAATCATAGTGTTACGATAACCGTAATTATACGAATATTTAAGTATTTTTTTAACTATATATGTAATTGTCCTTAAGCTACTATATGAAAGCCCCTGTTTATTATTTCCACCACTAATACTCATTTTTTCTAAAAATCTATTAATATTAATTTCATTAATCTTTTTAATATCATAAAAACCTAAATATGGAATTATATATAAATTAACAATAGTCCTATATTTATGAAAAGTCTGTGGTTTTATACTAGGTTTTATTGAATCAAGCCAAATATTAGCAACCTTTTCAACATTAACACTTTTTTCTACTATTAAATCATTTTTCTCTAAATCAACTATCTCTATTTCCGGATAAATATCTGTAAATACTGAATTAGAGATAGGTGTCCCATCTCTACTATATCCTAAAATAATTTTTATTTCATATTTTCTCATATTATTTGTCCTTTCATTTAATCATAACCGTGCCTAAAAGACGTAATATGAACTTACTTTGTAAAGGCACATTTTAAGAATATCAACATTCTTTACGTTAAAACCTAAAGATAATTTAATAAAAAAATCATATTACGAATATTCCACAACATCAATATCTGAAAGATATTCAAAATTTTCTATCATAGGATATTTTATAAGATAAACAGTATTTAGATTTAAATTCATCAAGGATAAAATAAAAATTAATATTATTAAAAAATTTTTATACTTATTATTTTTTAGAACAAAGTATTATATTATTCATTACACTAACTAAAATTAGGAACAGTTTATTTAAATTTAACTCATATACACTTCATTTATATTACGCAAAAATACAACTATAAGGGTACTTGCATTTATAAAATAAAGCCACTTTTTAGTGGCTTCGAAGTCATTATTTTTATAATTTAAAATCTTAATTCTATTTCGTGCATATTAGTAAAGATGAAAACACTCCTATTCATAACATCAAGCTCAAATTACATTAAAATTGATTAATGCTGGACCACTCATTTAATTACATAGGCCTATGTAATTATTGGCAAAAGATATACACATCAACTCATTAACATTGACAATCATTTTATTGCTCACCAATAATTCTTTAAACATAAATCAATATCACTAACGGTAATAGAAATTTTCTTACTTGCTTTAATGACTACCATAAATATGAAAAATCATTATCATTTTTTCAGTTTCAGAATAACCAAGATAGATGATTCTTTTCAACTTTTAGAAACATAATTCATTAAAGAATGCTCAGCGTAACATTCTATTATTGTTTCATCAAATGAATAACACTAATTAATAATAGCTTAAATACTGATATCTTTGTTCATTTATCATATAAATATCTCGTCTTATCGATGACACTGTAATTATATATTAAAATATTTTTAAATGTATAATATTTGATGTTCATATATTATGTTTCCATCTACTGTACACTTTTAATTGCAACAATTATATATAAAATATGTTCTATTTTATCTTTTAGTTTTCATATAATTATATACTTTTGCATACAATGAAATCAAAAATATACTTTTACTTTTATATATATAATATTTAATTTTCTCATTTCTTCCTAAACTACATATTTTCTTATTAATATTTTTATTTTCTTTAACTTCAAATAATCTATATTTTAAAAATTTTCTTTTTTCCATTGGTGTCATTTTATTATTTGGATTATATAAATCAATAGCAAATTTAATTATACTCTCCAAATATCTTTTTGATAAATATTTTTCATATAATTCCTTATCAACTTGCTTTTTTTTCATTTTTTGATCAAAAGAAGAAAGAATATACATACCTTTATCTACTCCTAACTTGCTAGGAACTCTATACGTATGCATCAATGATTTTTCATTCAATCTATAATTATATAGATTCATATTAATTAAACCAATCTTTCCCCACAATATTATAGAACTAAGATAATCCGCATAAAAAAGCCAATCTTCTGCATAACGAATAGATTCATCAAATCTAATATTATTATCGTTAATAATTTTAGCTTTAAAACATCCACTCCACATCATGGCGCCTATTGATTTATTTTTAGTATTTAATGTTCCAAAAAATAATGGCTGAAATAAAACATCAGATTTATAAATACCATCTTTTAATGGAAGATCATATTTTAATGTATGATTACTATCAAATTTATTATGGCCACAAATCGATAAACATATCTGGTCATCACAACACGCTTTAACTAATTTATCTACATAATCTTTTTCAACAAAATCATCACTATCCACAAATAATATATATTCCCCTTTAGCTTTATCAAGAGCTGAATTTCTAGCACCAGATAAACCTTTTTTTCTACAATTTTTTAATAATTTTATACGGCTATCTTCTTTAGATAATTTTTTACATATCATAAAAGAATTATCCTCGCTAAAATCATCACATATAATAATTTCTATATTAGAATATGTTTGTAAAACTAATGATTTTATACATTCTTCTACATACTCCTCTGTATTATATACAGGAATGATTATTGATACTAGTTTTTCCATTATTTTCCCCATTTTCCTTTGCTTATTGTCATGTAAATATTTTATTAAATATAAAGTTTTACTGAAATTTTACTTCTTTTTCTCATTGATAATGTATATTCTAACTTATGTGTTACAAAGCATATCAAAATAAGTAATCTAAAAAATAAATTATTATAAGTAATAAAGCATTAAATCTAAACTTTTTTAATTGCACAATATTTTAAATGGTAAGGCTTTAATACAATCAATATCACTTCCTTACTAAAAAAGTAAAGTTTTTTATAAAAATCATTAAACCATCTGTTAAAAGTTAGATATTTACAAAAATATTATTATAGTAACAATCAGTTTATATATTAACATATATATCCAAAAACGTTTGTTACTCTTAATCACAATTTGTATCATTTTAAATAATTACTTTGAAATTTGTAAAAAATATTTTGATAAATAATCTATAAACTTCTTTTTATTAAGTTTTTTAAATTTTTTAATTCATTATCCCTAGAATAAAATAATAGTGTCAATGAAATTACTATAAATAAAAGCAAGAGTGCTTTAATAACAAAGCCTATCCATGTATTAATAAAAAAATTTCTAAATATATAATACGATATAGTAATAACAATCAATGTTATTATTATATTTTTAATAACGCTTTTATAATAATAAAAAACATTTACATCAAAAAACTGTGAATATAAAATTTTCGGTTCATACCAAAAATACGTAGTTATTCTAGCAATTGAAGTAGCAATTAATATTCCAGCAAGCCCTATTAAATTTCCTAAAATTATAGATAAAATAATATTTACTAAAGCTGTAATTACCATTACATATTTAATTTGCCGATACATTCCAGTAGCTTCCCTGTATGACCATATTGGCATAAGCACAATAGAAAAGTACATATTTATCACTATCGCAATTACTGTTAAATTATCTAATACATATTTTTCTCCAATCCAAAGAGTAATAAAATCATCAATTAATAAAAACACACATGTGATAACAATAACAGAAAATATAAAACTAAAAAGTTGCATCAATTTATAAACAGAATAATTCTTTTGGGTATTCTTTTCTATTACTAAATTTCCTATACTTGCAGTTAATGATGAAAATATTATATTTATTATAAGAGTAATATTAGAAATTATCATACTATAATTTGAATAAAGGCCAACAATATTTGTACCAATCAAAATAGATGTTATTGTATTATCAGTACTGCTAATAAGTGTAGTTGAAAATTTGTATATAAAAACAGATTTTACATTCATATAAATTTCACTAATTTCATTTTTAGATAATTTTGGTACTTTATTAGAAATATAAGGATACATTTTTTGAGCGATATGTGATTCATAGAAATTTTTCGCGTATGTAAAAAATACCTGCACAATTAAATAAATCATAAAATTTTTAGTAATTATTAAAAAAATAGTACAACCTATAGTTGATAATAAATTAAATAATGTATCATATTTTGAAATAATATAATTTTTTTGATCAGCATTCAAAATACACGTTTTATAAACTACCAAATAAGATGAAACTGTATTGGCTAAATATAATAAATAATATATTTTTATATATGGTATTCCTTGATCAAAATTCACAATATATTGTAAAAATGGGACCAGAGCTATGCCAATAATAGTTATACTTATAGCAATAATAGTATAAATTTTTTTATATAATTGTGTTAATTGGGCTAATTTATTTTTATCATTTTCTGCTAAAGGTTTATACATACTAAAAACCATTGCGGTTCCAAAACCTAAATCTGCTAATGAAAGCATCTGTAAAATTTCACTAAATAAGCCATTTATTCCTAAATACTCTACACCCAAAATGTAAATAAAAATAGAACGATTAACAAATTTTAATACTATATTAAATATCTGACTTATAAATTTATAAGTCATATTTCTGATTGAATTTTTTACTCTTCCACCCGACAAAAATTAACACTCCTTACCATATTTTTTATATTAAACGGCATAAACATTTAATATAAATTTACATTTTTATTTATCAATTTCTTATAAAACACTGCAATTATATAAACAATTATTATATTTATATAATAATTGTTATTATTTTCGAAAATATCATCATATTCCTATCTATTTCTATAATTTCAATATTAAAAATTTTATACTATATCATAATACCTATTTAAATTATTTTTAATATTTTTGACGTCTAATCTTTCTATAAATATCTAAGCAAAATCTCATTGTATCGTAATACATTTGCTTAGTTTTTGATGGAATATTAACATATTTAGCTGTAGCAATTTTATAACCTTCTTTTTCAAATGATTTATAAAATGCATCCCTATTAAAATTCTTCTTAGGTGGTTCTACTAAAACCTTATTACCTGATTCAGCGGTTATAAAATCAGATTCTATGTATCTAAATTCATCTTTAATAGATTCCCACATCTCATTACCTTTATCAGTATTAATAATAATCATTGAAGTTCCCTTATCATCGTCCATATTATAGTTATGTTTTCCAATACCCCAAAAATCACCTAATGTAATATCTCCCTGGCGTTCATCTGTCGTAAATTTACATTCAAAACATGATGGACGTTGTGACATATTTGTAAGAAACATTGACATATAAGTATCATACCCACAAAAAATAAAATGATTTTTCCCATTAGAAAATTTAATATTCGTATGTAATCTATGCCAACTTTTCTTTTTGTCACGTAAATTTATATCAATTATTTTTGAAGAATACTTTTTTTCCATCATGCAAATATATTCTTTTAATAATTTAGGTGATGGAGTCCCATGACACAAAACGTCAATTAATAAAAGATTATCATAATCTTTACCTAAATAATTTTTTAATCCAGCAACTTGACAAGGAGTTCCCGAAAATAGTACTTGTCGCCCTTTTTTCAATTCATTTTTTACTTCATAAAAACTATTTGCTGGATTACTTTGTACATATTTTGAACCTTGAAACTTTTTAATTTCTTCCATAGTTTCTGCATTCATGTGCGTTGCAACCATTTGATTATTCCATCCCACACCAAAAACAATTCCCTTATTATTTATAACTTCTTTACAAATTTGATAAAATGTTCCTCCTGATGAACTATTATACCTAACATCGCTATTATTATTTATAGCAGCATAAACATGTTTAATTGTATTAGTCTGTTGATTATAAAAAGGACAAACTTTATTACACATACCACAATTTATACAGATATCTAAATTAATTTTAGGATATAAAAATCCTTCTCCATCTGCTTCCATATTTATGCATTGTTTAGGACAAATTTTACTACACGCTGTACACCCATAGCAATGTTCTTTTCTATCAATTTTAATATATTTTTTTGAAATATCTTCATTCATCTGTTGAGGTAATGAAGCAATATTTTTAAAGGCTAAATCTAAAAACTCTTTTACTCGCTTTTGTTCTTTACTAATAATATCATCTACTTTTGAATAATTAATTTTTTGTTTTAAATCATCTTTATTTTTATCATTATATATCCGATTTTCTAAATTAAATTTTTTCAACAATGTTTTCAATCTAGAATTCATTGACAAACCTTCTTCACTACGTTCAAAAACAATAAATTGCTTGTGAAAAATAATTGAAAAAACTACACCATGAAACGAGTCAGTATAAATTATATCGGCTTTTTTTATCGCGTTAACTATTTGATCAGGTGCTAAATCCAAATATTCTGGATATTCACCACTCAACATATCAATTCTATTTAAATTTTTAGATAAAATATCATTATCTATAAATCTAACATACGCCTTTTCTTTGACACCTAAAAAATAATTTAAAGCAAACTTTTCAGGTAATTCACCTTTTGATTGATCAGCCATCATATCCCATTTTTCTTTCGGTAAAATCATAGTCGGATCAAGAAAAACATTTACTTTTTTACCTGTTAACTTTAAAACAATATCTGCTGCCTCATCTTCACGAACAGAACAATAAGTTATTCCTTCTAACCAATTTTTATATTCTTTAGGCATATTTGATGCCCCTGATATACCAATGCTTGCTGAAAATGAGATTCGTCTTTCTTTTGGAGCAAATTGTAAAAATGAATTACGTGTTGCTGTAGGGTAATGAGGATTCCATATTTGATCGCTCCCACAAATCCATGCATCATATGACTTTACCCATGGAAGATTATCATCACCAGACAAATGTAATATGTTTTTTTCATAATTAATATACTTATTATCAAAACTATTAAATGCTTCATTTCTTAAAACTAGACCATTATGTATTTCTGATTTATGATTTTTATAATATTTTAAGCGATCGAAAAAATTCATATCACGATTACTTAGATGATAAATGTTCAAAAGTCTACTATCTAACGCTTTTTTTATATATAGTGGATTTAATTTCTGTATTTTATTTTTTTTATCTACATTAATTATTTTCTTTTCATATGGAACGGTGTATACGTCCCCATAATCTTTTAATATCTCTTGAACTGCATAATTTTGAAGACGATTACCATAGTTATTTCCTAATAAAGTTATAATCCCTATCTTCATTTTATTTCACCTCAAGTAAACTTTGTAATGCCTTTGCGGGTACATAAGCTTTCGTCTTACAATCTGGAATTGTTTTCCTTAAATGATCGGAATTCTCTTCTAAATGATCATAAATATTCTTAAATGCTTCTATAAGCTTATTTGAACTACCAATTTCTTTAATTGAAACTGTCATTCCTTCTTCATTTCCAAACAAGTCTCTAGCAATCCCCTTAGCTTTTATTGAATAACCAATAGATAACGTAGGCGTATTTGTTGAATAAGCTGCAATAGTTGCATGAGTTCTTGCGCCAATAAACATTTTACAATTTGAAATAATATATTTTAATTGGCGAGCATTCAATTTCTTATCGTTTATTAAAATTACTCTATTTGTACTTTCATATTTTTTTAAGATAATTCTAAGTTCATCTACATCGTCATTAAAGCTAAGTCGTACATGAGGAATAAGTACAATATTTTGATTTGTTTCTTTTAAGATATATTTAACTAATTCATCTATTGATTTTCTAGGAGTATCTTTATCTCTCATTTCCCCCATTACCATAGGGCTAAAATTTAATCCTATCATATTATCTTTTTCCCATTCTTTAGGTAATTTGCATTCTTCAATTGGTAAAATAAATGCTGGATCAGCACAACGATAAATCTTACTTCTAACATTATGATCAATAAGTGCCTGATATGTAATAGGATCTCTAGCTGCTATTATATCAAAATTACTCAAATGTTCTGCCAATTCCCCTGGAATATCATCCGGTTCTATTGAGCATCCCCATAGCATTGTTATTTTTCCTAATTTTTTTATTTTTCTATCTAGTGCCCAATGCTCCTTTCCTTTGTTATAACAATAATTGTCTCCACCTATTGCAATACATATATCATTTTCTTTTGCCAATTCATAACATGTTTTACAATACATGAACATATCTTGTATCATTTTACTTTTGAATGTTCTTTTATCAATTTGATAAATAAAATAAGGTATTGTTCCTCTTTTTAACCACATATTATTTTGAACAATTGAATCAATAAATGGAAAGTCAAATTCTTTATCCTCATTTGCATAATATGAAGATAATGTAATTGTACAATCTGGAATTAATTCTTTAATTATCTTAGATATACTATATGCAAGTGCTTCACATCCATGATTATAACTACTTTGATGTTGATATAATAATATTTTCTTCATTTTTTAATAACAATAGTTATTTATTATAACTATTTTCCCTCCTATTTTGATTTAATCTTTTTTACTATTTTTGATTTTTTTTCTTTAAAAAAAACCAATATGTATAACTCTAAAATTCTGTTACTTTTTGCTAAGAAATATAATTTATCTTTAGTAGGAGAAACTTTAAAAATCTCATTATTTAAAGCCCACTGTATACGAGTATCACTAATTATAATTCTAAACTTGTTGATCTTTTTTAAAACATTTCTCGAACTTCTCATGATCATTTTAAGCATCGCTGGAAGCCTTTGAGCAAAAGATATTGAAATATACCTGTTTAAATAATCACTATACAAATTCTTTTCTTGTGCAAATGATTCTATATTTTGATATGCTAATTTATAATTTTCATATAAATTTTTATGATATTTAGAAGTAGTACTTGTTGCATCCATCCGATAAAAATATAATTTGCAATCTATATTGATTATTTTTGAGGCTACTAAATATACTTTCCAACAAAAAAACATGTCCTCACCATAAGACATATCTTCTAAAAACTCGATTTTATTATCTATAATCAAAGACTTTTTAAATAACTTATTCCAGACACTAATACCTATTCCTATATTACAAGCCTGTTCAAAAGCCTTTTTTTCATAAATTTCTGAATAGTTAGTTATATTATATTGTTTAATAGTGTTTTCTTTAAAATTCTTTTCATTATATCCCATTAAAAAGTTACAACTTACTAAATCAGAATCATTTTTTTTCATCTCATTAACCATTATTTTTAGATAATCTATATGATATAAGTCATCAGCATCTATAAAAGCTAGCAAATTACCGGTAGATTTTTTTATAGCATAATTTCTTGTAAAACTTACTCCGTGATTTGTATTAAATATTGGAATAATACGGCTATCTTTCTTTGAAAAATCTTTAATAATATTTTTTGAATTATCACTAGATCCATCATCAATAAGTATTAATTCAAAATTTGTATATGTTTGTTCCAAAATACTTTCTATAGACTGTGATAAATACTTTTCAGAATTATATATAGGCATTATAACAGAAACTTTCATGTTGTTCATTTTTTCTAACCTTCTGCATTTTTATAAAAATTTTCTAACATCTTAGCTGAATATCGAATATCATATTCAGTTTGATATATATATCTATATAATTCTGCTCTATTTCTTATATCTCTTTTTTTATAAATACAGTCAATTCTATTAGACCATATTTGAAAATCATTATCACCAATTGGTAAGAACTCACATAAATCAGCTTTTATGTCTGCCTCTTTAGGTACATTAGTTGATAACAAACAAGGTAATCCACTAGCTTGTGCTTCAATTGCTACTATTCCTAAACCTTCATGCAATGAAGGTAAAACAAAACAATCAAATGCACAATAAATTTTATCAGTATCTGTACGAGCTCCTAGTAGTTTAACGTTATTACCTAAATTATTAATTTGTATTATTTCATTTAAATCATTTAATAACGGGCCTTCTCCAACACAAATAAACTTAATATTTTTATTTTTAATATTTTTAGCAATATTTATTAAATACTTATGATTTTTTTGCTCAGCTAATCTACCAACATGCCCAACTACAAAATCTGTTTCTTTTAATTCTAACTCTTTTCTTACCTCTAACCTTTTTTCAATAGAAAATTGAAATTTTTTAGAATCTATACCATTTGGTATAAATTTAAAATGCATATACTTTCTTGGAAAAAGCCATTTTGCTGCTTCTTTAGAACATGCAAAATAATGAGTTGCATATTTTTCGATATTTCTAGATGTTACATACTTATATAAATGCATAAATTTAGGTAAATCTTGTCTCGCATTATGAGAATGAGCTATCCTTATCTTAATACCTGATTTAGCAGCAGCTTTTAAAACAAGCCCCATTTCTTTATGAGTATGCGTATGTACCACTTGAAAATCATTATTTTTAAAAAACTCTAATAATTGCTGGTAATATTTTTTTTCATTATCATTTTTTATTTGATGAATATGTCCACCCAATTTTACAATCTCATTATCTCTGATTCCTTTTTCCTGAACCAAAAAATCAAATCTAATATTTTTTAAATTAATATTTTTATACAAATTCATGATAACCATTTCAGTTCCAGCATTATTCATTTGTGGATATACTTGTAATACTTTTATCATAGAAACCTCCCTTTAACTAAAAATCGATTTTAAATGAAAAATAAAACTATCATAATTTATAAATACTCCTCCATCAAATACCAAAACATAACGGACCATACCAATTAAACATGCTGTATATAAAATACTTTTAAGTGTGAGATAAGTTTTATTATTGTTTGTACATATATATCCTAATAATATTCCATAACTTATAACTAAATAATCTTTTAATCTTGTAAAAATTATCCAATCTCTAAATATTGTAAAAATGGGAATTAACACAAATAAAAATTGGATAAATATTTTTTGTTTAGGATCATTATCATCTAATTTATGATAAAAATAAATTATTACAATTATAATTAAATATAATTCTAGTGTGTGAATCAAACTAATACTTTCCATGGAAGTTGCCCATCCCTCTGATTTCTCACTATATCCAATTATTGAAATAATATTAGTTATAAAACCTTCAAAATTAACAAATCCACTTAAAAATATTGTTGGTAAAAAAATTAAAGAGAAATTTTTTAATCTATTTTTTGAAATTGGAATATACTGTACAAAATATAATGGAAATAAAAATAATGCTGCCCTATGAATACAAAAAGATATAAAACAAATCAAAAAATATTGAATTGGTTTCTTATTCACTATATATTGAATAGCATAAAAAAATATAGCAATCGTTAATCCTTGTCTAATACTAATAAATGTGTCATAAAACATTAATTTATACATAAATATTGCAATAACAATTGACCAATCTTTCACATAAGGCTTTAAGCCATTATACATAAAAAAATAAAACAAAATAGAAATAATAAGTGTAAAGCCAAAATAATTAAATCCTAAACTTTTTATTATTGAATTAATCAATAAATATCCAGATTCATAATTTGTGTTTATACCATTATTAACTCCTGTAAAAATATATTTTAAAATTGTAAAAACATCTGGCACATTATTAAATACTCCTTCGTAAGCATAAACATCACTACCACCCATATAATATCTTGTACCCGATAATAGTACGAGTAAAATAAAAACAATATAGACCATATATTTTTTTTGATTTTTTTTTACAAAACCCGATAATACATTTAACAAATAAATTATTGAATATATTGCCATATTATACCTCTAGTTTCTTAAATACTTTTTTTTCCATAATAAATGTAACATCCATCCTATAGGAAATGTTACTGTTCTTAGTAATACAGCATTATCTGTGTATCCAATTCTCCGATTATCTCTATCAGCAAATAAATAATAACAATTATATAATATTGCTTTTTTTATACGAAAAAATAGGGGAAACTCTTTTGTTAGCATCATACTTGAATTAAGCATGCCACCTACTGGACAATTAATTCTTAATGTTCGCCCTGATTTACTTAATCCTCCCTCTAGATATTCGCAAATATATATGATTTTATTTTTCCATACCATAGAATATTTTTTCCCAAGATCACACCACACATAATCTTCTCCAATAAATTTTTCATTCTTTATTTCTGGAAAAGGTTTGCTTTTTAAAAGCTCTGTTCTAAATATTTCTGCTTTATCACCTTTAACCTTATTTTTTAACCTCATTTCAATATATGAACAAATTGTTTCAGCATAAAACTTATCACCAATGTATTTTTTTTCATTAACCCCTTTAAGAAAACATATTCCAGAAATATCTTTTCGCTTTCTATATGTATTCCATTCTTCTTTAATTGTCTGTACTGCATCATTTGTCAAGTAATCATCACTATCTACAATAAAAGTAAGTTCATTAGTTATATGTTTAATACCTAGGTTAAGAGCTGTATGTTTACCACCGTTTTCTTTTTTTAAATAAATGATATCAAGTAAATTTTCTTGTAAATATTTTTGAATCAAACCCTCAGTTCCATCTATTGAACCGTCATCAACAATAACCCAAATAAAATCTTTACAGCTTTGTTTAATTAAACTACTGTATAATCTGGGTAAAGTAGATGCACGATTATATGTGGGGGTAAGAATTGCTAAAAAAGCTTGCGACTTCATCAAATATCTCCTTCTATAATATTTTTATAATTTAAATATATGTTTTCTATATAACTGGAAATATTGTTTATTTTCTTTGCTTTCTCAATTGCGGCAAATTGTTTATTTTTATAATATTCATCATTTGAAAGTAAAGATAAAATTTCTTGCAAATATTTTTTTACATCAAATAAACAAATAGCCCCACAACATTCATCAACAATATTTGACAGCCCACCAGCACCACTGCATACAACAGGTACTCCTAATGCAAGTGCTTCTATTGCAACTAATCCATAACCTTCCCATTTAGAAGGAAGACATAATACTTTTGATTTTTTTAAAATTGGATAAGGATTTTCTATAAATCCATATAATTTTACGTTTCTTTGAAATTTTTTTCTTATTATTTCCTGTTGAAAATCTTTAAATAATTCACCAGATCCTACAACAGCAATTTGAATATTAGCCTTCTTTTTCACTAATTGGTCAATTATATCTAACAATAAATCAGGATTTTTTTGTTTCGTAAGTCTTCCAAGATAAATTAAATCATATTGTTCATCTATCTCATATTCCATTGCTTTTTGTTGTACAATATTTATATCTATAGGATTATCAATACATTGAATTTTATGAGCAATATATTTACTGAAAACATATTCATATTCAATTGATTTTGAAACTGTAAAAATTTTGGAAAATGAATGACTTGCTAAAAAATAAGCATATGAAAAAATCCCCCTCTTTTTTAACCAAGGAGAATTATTATGAAGATGGGATATAATTTTTAAATGAGAAAAACATAAAAAAGCAATGATACTTGTCGTATAATCATGAGCATGGATAATATCAGGTTTATATTTTTTTATAACCCTTTTAATATTTTTCACATTAACTTTATTAACTGCAATAAAATTAATTTTTTCATTTTCTAATATTTGACGAATAGGACCATCTAATGATACATAAAAATTTTCCACATCATTGTATTTTCTCATTGATTTAATAATTGTAATAGCAACATTCTCAGCACCTGAATAGCTTCCTGTATTTAATAAATGAATCACCCGCATATTTTTAATACCTCATACTCACATAAATTTCTTCAAGTTTTTTATTGATTTCATCTGTACAAAAAGATTTTATTTTTATTTTATTATATTCCCCCATTTTTCTAATTAAATTCTTATCATGACATAGTTTATTTATCCTATCTATAATTTCATCTTCAGACGATACCGAAATTAAAAAGCCTCCTTTTGATTCATCAATCAAATCTTTATTTCCTCTAATATTGCCAACAATACATGGTAAACCAGATGCCATAGCTTCCATTATTGAAAGAGATAGCCCTTCTCTAAACGAAGGATGTATGTATATATCTGCAATGCTCATAATTTCTATAATATCATTTCTAAAGCCTAAAATATGAACTTGATTTTCCAATCCTAACTCTATAATTAGTTTATGTAAATAATCACCTAATACTCCTGTTCCTGCAATTAAATAGTGTATTTTATTATTATTTAATTTTTTTATACTTCTAATAACTACTTCATGATTTTTATTTCTATTAAGCTCTCCAACTGATAAAAGTATAATATCTGCTTTATCTAAATTATTTTCTAACAATTCCTTTTTATTTTGTGTTAAAAAACCTATTCTATCAATATCAACTCCAACTCCCGGAATATAAACTACTTTTTTCATTTTCATTTTCTTTTTTGCTCTTATAAAATCTTCAGTAGTGATTGTTATTAAAACATCAGTATATTTAGATAAGTATTTTTCAATTGGATAAAATAAAATCCAATTTTTTAATGGTGCGCCTTTATAAAAATGAAATCCATGAGCTGTGTATATACATTCAGTATTCAAATTCTTACATACCATCCTTCCTATAACTCCACCTATAGGTGAATGGCAATGTATAAATTTATATTGATTAAACATGACTATTTTTTTTACTTGCTGATATGCAATAATATCCTGTCTTATATTAAATACTGATCTAGTAAAATCAATTTGAAAAAAAGAAACATTCATAAATTTAAGTTTTTCTTTTAATCTCTTGATTCTATCTACACTACAAGTATTTCCCTCATTAAAATTACACGCAACATGTACTTCATATCCTAAACGTTTCAAAATTTCTATATTATTCATATTAAATTGATCAATCATTGAAGCAACCGAGGCTAATATTAATACTTTATTTTGCATTTTTTATACCCTCCGTTCTCGTAATAGATGCTTTTAAATCTACTAAGCAATATGTTTGTTTATATTCACTCATCGCTTTGTCATATATCATGCTTCCAAAAGCCTTATTGCACAGTCCGCTTATTTTCCCAGGTATCTTTGAACATATCATTACTCCGACATTCAGTAATCTGTTTATCTTTATTTTTGGGTTGATCACTTTTACGATCTCTGTCGTACCTGCATATTCGCTGTTTTGGGGAAAATATAATCCTGCTTCATTATTTTTTATAAGCAGTCTGATAAACTCACACAGATTCTCTATATAAAGCATGCTTCTTTCATTCTTTATATTCGGGAAAAACGGTAACTTATGAGCCAGTTTTGACAGTACAGGATAGTTGCCCTTGCTTCCTGGTCCATATATCATTGGCGGTCTGATTATCACGATATTGAAATCTTCACTTTGTAAAGGTGTTAATTTTGTTTCCGCCTGTAACTTACTGTCTCCATAAAAATTAGCAGGTTCCGGTTTCGTATCTTCAGTTATCATCTTTGTTTTTCCATATGGTGCACTTTCGCCATAGACAATGATTGAAGACATATAAATGAACTGTCCTGCTCCTGCTTCTTTTGCCTTTGATGCTGTTTCATAGGCCAGATCACAATTCACTTTATAATACAGCTGTTTCCTTTCTTCACTGACATTTCCTACATCTGCATGGGCTATCCCCGCTACATGAAAAATGGAATCATATCCTGAAAAATCATATTCTTTCCATTCAGAATCAAGCATATCCAGAGTATCTGTTTGAAAATCATCAGGATAGTTTTCCTTTATATATCTTTCAAATGATGTTCCGATATAACTGTTGGCTCCAGTTATTAGAATCTTTTTCATCATCTGTCCTCTCCCTTCATCGATCCTGTTCCCCCTTCTACTACTCCATCGCTTTTTAATACTGATGCTATCGTTCCAAAGAAACATTTTAGATCAAATAAAAAAGAGATACGTTCTACGTATTCTCCATCTAACCTCGCTTTTACCGGTATTTCCAGTTCATCTCTACCGTTTATCTGCGCCCATCCTGTTAGTCCCGGTCTTACTTCATTGGCGTGATATTTATCTCTTTCTTCTATCAGATCATCCTGATTCCATAATGCCGGCCTTGGTCCGATCACTGCCATCTCTCCTTTTAGGATATTGATAATCTGGGGCAGTTCATCCAGTGATGTCTTTCTTAAAAACTTTCCTGCTTTCGTAATAAACTGATCTGGATCCTTTAACATATGTGTCGGCATATCTTTAGGTGTATCTATATACATCGTTCTAAACTTCAGGATATTGAAATATGTTTTATTGATTCCTACTCTTTTCTGCTTAAACAGAACTGGTCCTTTACTGTCAAGTTTTATCCAGAGACACAGAATAATAAAAACAGGACTTAAGATGATAAGTCCCCCTAAAGCCAAAATAAAATCAATGACTCTTTTGATTCCTTTTCGATACATTCCTATACCCCCATTTCAAAACAGTATTCATCATCATTGCCTACTGTCATCCCATCATCGATATTACTGTTTGCTTTTATCTTAGTACCAAAAGTAACAGTACAGTTACTTCCGATACGTGAATAAGAACCAATCAGCGTATCAGGTCTGATCACAGTATTGGAATAAACAAGGACATGATCTTCAATAATGGCATCATGATTGACAATAGTATTAGCTGTAATGATACAGCCATTACCAACAGTCACATTAGCTTCAATGACCGCATTAGGAAAAACAACTGTTCCTTTACCAATAGAAGCATAATTAGAGATGATACTGTTTTTTGAAATTAATGATATTAAGTTATAACCTATTTCTTCTGCCTTATCAATCAGCCGTCTTCTAAGTTTGTTATTGCCAACAGCAATAAAGATATCTTTATAATCGGGATAAAACAGCTTCATATCATCAATAGAACCAATGACTTTACAGTCATTGATCACTTTATTGATAAGATTATCATCAAGGAAAGCGATGTGATCATAAGTTTCTCTAGCGATATCTAAACAGCATCTGCCATGTCCACCTGCTCCTATAATTAATAATTTTTCTATCTTAATCTCCCCTTCCACAAAAAAATTTTTCAATTATATATTAAAAAAAGAATATAGTTCCCCCTACCCCAAGAAAGAAACTATATTCAAATCACTAAATGTGCGGTAAACCAGCTACACCTATTTAATTTTGCATTTAATATTTAAACCTACTAAAATTTGTCTATTCATAAACTCAATATCCAAGTAAGCTAATTTATTGTGTTTATCAACTTTCACAATATGATTTTGATAATAAATTAATGGACCTTCTATAACCTTAGCTCGCTTATCTTCAATAAATGCTTGGGACATTTCTAAGATACCTTCATCATTTAAAAGTATATTAAACATTTCAATCTCTTCATCTCTTAAAGCTGATACCCCATCTTCTTTAAGCTGTTTAATCAAACCATCTTTTTGCTCACCTAATTTATATAAAAAATTATCAAAATCACTTTGATTCATCTCGCTTTTAACAAAAATATAACCAGGAAACAAAGGCTTTAAAGCATTACCTTTAATATCCCTACGATAATATTCTATTTGCGGAATAAATGCATTTATTCCCTTTTTATTCAAAAGCGAACACAATTTATCACTCTTTGCAACTAACACAAATAACACATACCAATTTTCTTTACTAACCATTTTATGACTTACTCGTCACCTCCAAAGGCACTTTCATGACGTTACCAAAAACATTATCCAAAAAAGCTAATCTTTTATGACGATTAATTTTTTTAATCAACCCTTCCTTACCTACTAAAGGACCTTCTTGAACAATTAATTTGGAATCAACAATAATCCCTGTTGAATGCATTATTAAATGATCTTCATTTAATAATGATTCTAAAAGATTCTTTTCATCATTAGTTAAAGCTAAAATTGTTTGTGTATCACTTTGTAAAACCTTCATCGTAGAACCTAAATCTTTTTCAATTTCTTTAACAGTCATATAAAACTCTTGTTCATTTAATTCTGATTCTATAAAAAGATAATTCGGAAACATCACTGTTTCTAAAAATACTTTCTTACCTTCCCTAGTCATCAGTTTTTCAATTTTTGGAACAAAAGCACTCATTCCAGGTTGATTATTAAAATAAACTATCAAATCATTAATTTTGTCTTCATTTACAAAAATAACATACCAATTCATTTCATTCCCCCTTAAAATAAAAGTAACTTTTGACTTCAAAATTGTCATAAATTAAAGTACTCTACGAACATATTTTTTTCATAGTTA
>NZ_JMLH01000021.1:38475-43864 GCF_000686665.1 Thomasclavelia saccharogumia DSM 17460
TTATTGAAATGATATCTTACAGTTTCGTTGTTTGATTTACCTTTCTTTGAGAAGGTAAAGAAATAGTTGTCGGTACCAGGCTTAATTCTGTATTCTTTTGCATAGCGTTGTATAGCACGATAAACAGTGTTGTCCAAAGAAATGTAACGGGATTTATTTCGTTTGGAGTTGCGAACATAAACAGTCATATTATTTGTGTTCTTTGTGTTGATGTCAGAAACTTTTAAAGAGACAATTTCATCAATTCTTAAGCCACAACATATACCGAGCTTGATTATACAGTCAATTCTAGAGTCGGAATAAGAGACACGAAAGAGTTCGGCAATCTGATTATCGAAAAGAAAATCAATATCCTTGGAAATGGTTTTGGCTTTTGGTACTCTGTAGATATTAAATGGTTTGTTTAATACAGCGGAAAAAAGGAAACGAATAAAGGAGTTGTAGGTGTTAATGGTAATCATAGATAAATGAGATGAATGAAGATGAAGAAGATAGTTTCTAAAGTGATCTTCAGAGATTTCAAATTCATTATCATATTCAATGAAGTCAAAAAAGCGAGCTATACCATCCATATAGTTGATGATAGTTCTTTGAGAAAGATTTCTGATAAGAAGTTCATTTTTAACATCGGTTAAAATAGGATATTGTGCAATTTTGTCATTTATAGATTTAGTATTCATAGTTAATCAGTCCTTTCTGTATAAAATGACAACTAAATTATAAATAAAAAAAGCCATCATAAGAAAGATGGCAAACAAAAAAATATAGAAAATATAAAGAAAGAATTGAACTAACGCGTAGCGTTTTAGTACAATGAAAGAAAGAGAAGAAGATATCGTGGAGATGGTGATAAAGATGTATGACAAGTTTAGAAGTAATGAGCCGATATGGTCATTAGCGAATCAGTTAGCCTTAGCGAAGCTTAGAACTGAATCATTAGAGATGGAGCGTGAAGAAAAGACGGCTAAAAGAATCGAAGAAGGAATTAAACAAGGCATTGAACAAGGTATTGAAATTGGCCGTAAACAGGAAAAAGAGGAGGAAATTAAAAGAAACAGGAATAATTGTATTGAATTACTTAAGGGAAGATATCAAAAAGATTGTAGTAAATGGGTAGAAAGTTTGAGCGAAAGACAAATAGAATTGATTTATAAGTATATATTTGAAGAAGAGGATTTTGCGGTGTTTAAGCGAAGAATAGAAGCTGACAAATATTAGTGTTGAAAAGAAAATTGATATAATACTCATATTATTTTTTAGATAGTAAATAGACAAAACAGATTTTATTGATGTTTTGTCTATTTATATTATAATTTGAATATTTTTTTAATTTATAAAAGTAATTTTCCTTTTTAGATTGTAAAAGATAATGAGGAGGAAAAAATATGATTCATGAAAAAACTATTATCCAAAATAATGTCAGCTTTAGTAATGACCTGTTCTTTAAATATCTGCTCTCTAGAGATACTTTTGAATCTAAAAAAATAAGAAAGTTTATCGTTAAATCTGTCACTGGTCTTGACTGTCAGCAGATGATCGTTAAAAATCCTGAAATCAATCAAAATACGGTCCTCGCTAAAAACATCATCCTCGATATCTGTGCGGTTGATGAAAAAGGTCGAATCATTGATATCGAAATGCAGATGGCAGGCAACAGTAATAGCGAAAGTACCCGCTTTCAATTCTATGGTGCCAGACTGTTAGTAGAACAGATCGATACTGGTGAAAAATATCATCAGTTAAGACCGGTATATCAAATCATCTTTATCAATGAAGATGATGATCGTTTGATCAAAGAATATGCGTTTCGAGATGACCAGGGAGAGGTAGAAAAAAGTAATCTTAATTACCGTTATTTTATCAAGATGAGACATATCGATAAGATCATCAAAGAAAAAGGAATCGCAGGATTAAATGATCTAGAAAGATTATGTTATTTGTTTATAAAAAATGAATACACTGCTATAATGAAGGAAAGAGAAGAAGATATCGTGGAGATGGTGATAAAGATGTATGACAAGTTTAGAAGTAATGAGCCGATATGGTCATTAGCAAATCAGTTAGCGTTAGCGAAGCTTAGAACCGAATCGTTAGAGATGGAACGTGAAGAAAAGACTGCTAAAAGAATCGAAGAGGGAATCAAACAAGGTATTGAGCAGGGCATTGAACAAGGTATTGCTCAAGGAATTGAGCGAGGAGTTGAGCAGGGTATTGAAATTGGCCGTGAAGAAGGAGTTGAGATAGGGAAAAAAGAAACTCTTAAACAAACATGTATTAAAATGATCAAAAAGCAGTATCATCAAGATTGTCAGGAATGGATAGAAGGATTGAGTGAAAAGCAATTAGAATTAATATATGAATATATATTTGAAGAAAATGATTTTGAAGTATTTAAACAAAGAGTAGATAATATTTATTAGGAAAATTATTTTAGAGTAAATATGAAAAAGAGATTTCTTGTTTTGCTGAAAATACAGCAGCTCTTGAAATCTCTTGTTTTTTAGTTGTTTGTTGTTAATTGTTCGATTGCAGCTATTTGTACACAAATACATAATAATGTTGCAGCTTGGGATAATTCATCAATGGTTGGAAAAGAAGGTGCTATTCTAATGTTAGAATCTTGAGGATCTTTTCCATATGGAAATGTTGCACCAATAGTTGTTAAAACAACTCCCGCTTCTTTGCATAATTGACCAACTCTTTTAGCACAGCCAGGCATAACATCAAGACTGATAAAATAACCGCCATTAGGTTCATGCCATGAAGCAATTTCTTTACCTGCTAATTCATTATTTAAATGATTTATTACGCAATCAAATTTAGGTTTTAAAATTGCAGCTTGTTTTTTCATGTGAACTTTAATACTGTTTATGTCATTAAAAAATTTGAGATGACGTAATTGATTCATTTTGTCTTGTGAGATTGATTGATAAGATAATCGCTTTTTTATATCTGAAATATTATTATCGCTTGCTACAAGGCAAGAAACGCCCCCTCCAGCAAATGTTATTTTTGATGTAGAAGCAACCATAATGACTAGATCTTCATTATTATGAAGTGGTAGTTCATTAAAAATATTTAAAAGTGTATCCCCAGGTTCATTTAGATCATGAACACAATAAGCATTATCATAAATAATTCTAAAGTCGTTGGCAGCTGGTTTTAAAGCAGCTAAGGCTTTAACGACTGTATCACTATAAGTTATTCCTTGTGGATTAGAATATTTTGGAACACAAAACATTCCTTTAACACTATCATCTTTGATTAATTCATTGATTATATTGATGTCAGGACCTTCATTAGTCATTGGTACATTAATCATTTCAATACCAAAATACTCACAAAAAGCAAAATGGCGATCATAACCAGGTACAGGACATAAAAATTTTATTTTATCATATTTTGACCATGGTTTACTGCCACAAACTCCAAATAGCATAGCTTGAGCAATATAGTCATACATTAAAGTAAGACTAGATGTTCCTCCAATAATCACATTATTTTCATTTACATCTAATAATTGTGCAAATAACTTGCGTAATGATGGTAATCCTTCTAATACCCCATAATTACGACAATCAATATCATCGATAGAATAATAATCTTTCATATCCAAAATAGACATTGATAAGTCTAATTGTTCTTTACAAGGTTTACCACGTGACATATCAAGCTTTAAATTTTGAGATTTGAAGTCTTGATATCGTTGATCTAATATTTTTTTTAAGTCTAATAGCTCATTTTTGTTCATTTTTGTAAATGGTTTCACTGATCTTCCCCCCTATTGTTATATTGACTGAATTATTTTATCATTATATGGTATTTTTTCAAGATTATTTAGGTAAATTTATTGTGGATTTTTAAGGTTGTGTTTAAAAAAACTCTATTAAATTGAAGTTGATTCTGTTTAATAGAGTTTTTATTATATTATTGTTTATAATTAATTTTGTTTAGATGATATGAATGATGTGAATAATAATAAAAGTCTTAGAGTAAAGTACTCTACGAACATATTTTTTTCATAGTTACACACGCATTTTATCATTATTTGACAAAAAAAGATAGATAAAATTGTTAAAAAATTATTTCCAAAGGGATATGGAATAAAAATCTATTAAATATTTAGTATAAACAAAAGTTTTTATTGCTATTTCTAGTCAATTTTTTGGTCAAAAGAAAAAAGAAAGGAGTTTGTATATGCCTAGAAGAGGAGAAAATATCTTTAAAAGAAAAGATGGTAGATGGGAAGCACGTTATGTAAAAGAAATTACTGTTGATAATCACAAAAAATATGGCAGTGTTTATGCTAGTACTTATACTCAAGTGAAAACAAAGAGAAAAGAAATATGTAAATTATTAGGTAAAGAAACTGTTAACATTATAAATGATGAAACTGTTGGTTATTTTATAAATAGTTGGTTAGAACTTAACAAAATTAGATTTAAGCCCTCAACTCATGCTAAATACTATAATACTATCAATAACTATTTATTACCTTATTTTGATAATATCAAAATAAGAAATCTTGATAATAAAGTAATTGAACAATTTACAACTAAATTATTAGAAGAAGGAAAAAATGGGAAACCCTTATCCCCTAAAACAGTAAAAGATATTTTATTATTACTAAAAATAATTATTAAATATATTGAATCAGATCATAATATAAATCTAAATATTCAAATAATATATCCTAAAATACCTAAAAAAGAAAACTATGTTTTAACTAAAGAACAATTTATTAATTTAAATAACGTATTATTAGAAAACATTGATGATTGTAAATTTGGTGTATTAATTGCTATGGCAACAGGTTTAAGAATTGGAGAATTATGTGCATTAAAATGGAAAAACATTAATTTAGAAGAAAATTATATTTTTATTGAAAAAACTATGCAGCGTATAAGAAATTTAAATAGTAATAGTCCTAAAACAATAATAATCGAAGAATCACCTAAAAGCTCAACATCTCATCGAAAGATTCCAATTCCTGAAAACCTTTTACCTTTATTCAATAAATTCAAAACAAATGATGAATGTTATTTATTAACTGGCCAATCAGATAAATTCATTGAACCAAGATTATTAGAAAGAAAATTCTCTAAATATATTAAAGCAGCAGGAATTAGTAAAGCTAATTTTCATATGTTGAGACATACTTTTGCTACTATGTGTATTGAAGAAGGATTTGAAATTAAATGTCTTAGTGAAATTTTAGGTCATAGTGGGTCTCAAATTACTTTAGATCGTTATGTTCATTCGTCATTTACTTTGAAAAAAAATTGGATCAATAAGTTTTCAAATCAAAATATTTCTTGTCATTAATTTTGGTCAATTAAAAAAAGTGCTTATTTAACAGCACTTTTTTAATATGTCGTAGAGTACTTTA
>NZ_JMLH01000022.1 GCF_000686665.1 Thomasclavelia saccharogumia DSM 17460
GTTTGATCAAAGAATATGCGTTTCGAGATGACCAGGGAGAGGTAGAAAAAAGTAATCTTAATTACCGTTATTTTATCAAGATGAGACATATCGATAAGCTCATCAAGGAAAAAGGAATTGCAGGATTAGATGATTTAGAAAGGTTATGTTATTTGTTTATAAAAAATGAATATCCTGCTATAATGAAAGAAAGAGAAGAAGATATCGTGGAGATGGTGATAAAGATGTATGACAAGTTTAGAAGCAATGAGCCGATATGGTCATTAGCAAACCAGTTAGCGTTAGCAAAGCTTAGAACTGAATCATTAGAGATGGAGCGCGAAGAAAAGATAGCCAAAAGGATCGAAGAAGGAATCAAACAAGGAATTGAACAAGGGATTGAACGAGGAGTTGAGCAGGGTATTGAGATTGGTCGTAAACAGGAAATTAAAAGAAACAAGAATAATTGTATTGAATTACTTAAGGGAAGATATCAAAAAGATTGTAGTAAATGGGTAGAAAGTTTGAATGAAAAGCAAATAAGATTGATTTATAAATATATCTTTATAGAAGATGATTTTGAAGTATTTAAACAAAGGATAGAAAATAATAAATAGAATTTTATATATGCTGTTAGTTTTTCTTACTTTAGGCAAACGTTATAAAGAGATTTCTTAAATGATTGATATATGTCATTTTTGAAATCTCTTATTTTTAGTTATCCATTATTAAGTAAGAATTGTTATTTAAATAAATAATTGATCAAGTAAATTAAAAATATTAGTCTAATTATAATGGTTAAAATATTTATTTTTTGTTTTATAGTTAATTTGATTTTGGTATAATATTGTGGATTAGGAGTGAAAAAATGAGTGATTTAAATAGATATAATGAATTGAAGCAGACAATTTTATACCATAATGATCGTTATTATAATCAAGATGATCCAGAAATAAGTGATTATGATTATGATATGATGATGCAAGAATTAAAAAAATTAGAAAAAAAACACCCCGAATATATAACAAGTGATTCACCAACGCAAAAAGTTGGAGGAATGGCTAAACGTGAAGCTGGAGTCCTTGTAAGACACAATGTTCCGATGTTATCTTTACAAGATGTTTTTACAAAAGAAGAAGTTGAACAATTTGTAAATGATATGCAGGAACAGCTGGATGATCCAACTTTTGTAGTTGAATATAAGATCGATGGACTATCTTTGGCATTAAGATATGTCAATGGAAAATTAGATGTAGCTGTAACTCGTGGTGATGGTATTCTTCAAGGTGAGGATGTTACAGTTAATGCAAAGGTAATCAAAGATATTAAGAAAACTTTAAAAGATCCGATTGAGTATTTAGAAGTTCGTGGTGAAGTTTATATGACGAATGAGGCTTTTGATAAAGTCAACGAGATTCAGGAAATTAACGGGAAAAAACTTTTTGCTAATCCTAGAAATTGTGCTGCAGGAACATTACGTCAATTAGATAGTAAAATTACTAAAGAAAGAAACTTATCAATGTTTGTTTTTAATATTCAGGATGTTCGTGGTAAAGAGTTTACTAGTCATAGTGAGGGTTATGAATATTTAAAGAAGCAGGGCATTAAGATAATTGAAGATTATAAAGTATGTAAAACTGCTGATGAAGTATGGCAGGCAATCGTAGCAATTGGCGAAAATCGTGATAAATTAGATTATGATATTGATGGTGCAGTAGTTAAAATAGATAGTTTTGCCGATCGACGAAAATTGGGTAATACAGCAAAAGTACCACGATGGGCAATTGCTTATAAATATCCACCTGAAGAAAAAGAGACAAAGCTATTAGAGATCGAACTTTCAGTTGGAAGAACTGGTAGAATTACACCAACTGCTATTTTTGAACCAATTCGTTTATGTGGAACGACAGTTTCAAGAGCAACATTACATAATCAAGATTTTATAGATGATTTAGATATTCGCATTGGCGATACTATCGTCGTATACAAATCAGGAGAAATTATTCCTAAAGTTCGTCGTGTCGTTAAGGAAAAAAGACCAGCAGATAGCATTCCTTACGTTATTGGAGATAAATGTCCTGTATGTGGAGCACCAGCTATGCGAATTGGTGATAGTGCAGATATTAAATGTACTAATCATAGTTGTCCAAGTAAACTGGTTAGAAATATCGTTAATTTTGTTGGTCGTGATGCAATGGATATTAAAGGCTTTGGTTTTGCTTATGTAGAAACTTTGGTCAATCATGGATATTTAAAGGATTTAAGCGATATTTATGGTTTGATTGATAAACGTCAAGAATTGTTAGATAAAAAAATTATTGGATTAGTAAAAAGCACTGATAATTTATTGAATGCAATAGAAGGTAGTAAAACTAATGATGCAAGTAAACTGCTTACTAGTTTAGGAATTAGTAATGTTGGTAAATCAGCGGCTAAAAGTTTGATGAAAAAGTTTAAAAATATTGATAATCTCATGAATGCAAGTTATGCTCAATTGATAGAAGTTAATGATATTGGTGATATTAGTGCAACTGCAATCATTAAATATTTTAAAAATCCTGAAAATCGTGAGATGATCAAAAAACTTAAAAACTATGGTGTAAATATGGAAATAATCGAAGATGAAGATAGTGATGATCGATTTATAGATATGACCTTTGTAATAACAGGGACTTTGCCAACTTTGTCAAGAAAACAAGCAGGTGAACTAATTGAAAAACATGGTGGTAAAGTTTCAGGTTCAGTATCTAAAAAGACAAATTATTTAGTAGCTGGTGAAAATGCTGGAAGTAAATTAACTAAGGCGCAAAGTTTGGGAATTAATGTTATTAATGAAGAAACTTTATTAGAGATGGTTAAGTAAGAAAAATAATGTTATAATGCTCTAGTATAAGGAGGAACCATAAGATGAAGAAAATTGCTGTTTTATTAAGTGCTATTTTATTACTTACAGGATGTCATGATGCAAAAGAGACAGTTGAAAGTCAGATTGCTAATGACGCCTCTACTGTCGATAGTTTGGATGATTCATTTTATCGGGTAGTTAATTTTAATATAAATTTAAATCGTGATAATTACTATACTTCTTTTGGTCAAACTAGTGATTTTCAAACAATTGGTAGAGAATTACAAGTAATATCAACAAACTATTTTTCAACTGATGATTATTATATGTCAGAAGGTCAATATTTAGAAACTGAGGATATGAATAAATTATTAAGACGTTCTAGTGATCCTGAAGAGTATCCTTATACTTTGCAAGTTCAAAGAGGTGAATCGGTAGGTGGAATCGAAAATCCAATAATGGTATCTACTGTTCATGAACAGGATTATTATTTAAAAGATGGTGATAAATATGAATTGAAAGGGATTTCCTTGGCAATTGTCCTTGATCCTCGTAATGAAGATAATTCACGTTTAACTACTTCTATGGATGATGCAACAGTTGAAGATTTTGGACGGCAATCAATTAGTAAATTGTATGATTATCTGCAGACAAAAGATGATTTAAAAGATATTCCGGCCAATATTTGTGTCTATTATGCAACTAATACTAATGAAAGTGATATTAACGGACGCTATATTTTAAATAGTTATTGTGATGGCAGTGTAGGAAATATTGAAACTTTAGATTATCATATGTATATGTTTACAAGTGAAGAAGCGACAGCAGCTGATGAAGAAACGTCATCACAATTTGAAATCTTTAAAAGTAATATGAAAAAAGCTGCTACTGAAGCAGTTGGAATAGTTGGTTATGGGCGATATAAAGATGGTACGATTCAATCAATGAATATTAATTTAAATATTAATGTAAAAACTTATGAAGAATTGATCTATCTTGTATCAACTGCTGCAGATGAAATTGATAATGAGTTTACTGGATTTGATATTAAAGTATTAGTATACTCACAAGATGAATTAGAAGCTATTATTATTAAAGATAAAGGTGAAAAGGCTAAGAGCAGTTTATTGTATTAGGAGAATATTATGGAAAGTAAAGAAGAAATGTTGAAAAAGCTAGGTTTAAAAACAATGTTTAATATTAGTGATGTAGAAATGCCGGTATTGGTAGATGAATATGATATATTTATGAATCATGTGGCAGTATTAGAGGAAATTGATACTGAAGGAGTTGAACCTTTAGCATATCCATATGAAATTGAGACTACTTTTTTGCGGGATGATGAGCCAATTGATATTATTAGCTTAGAGGATGCTTTAAGCAATGCTAAAAGTGTTCAAGAAAACCAAATTAAAGTACCAAAGGTGGTGGGATAATGAAAGTATATACAATAGAAGAATTACATAATTTGATCGTTAATCAAGAGATTGATTTAAATAAATATTATGAAGAATTGTTTGATGAAGTTGATTTTCAACAAAAGCGGTTAAATGCTTTTGTAACAATTACTAAAGATAAAGCATTTGAAAATATTAAAAATATTAAAGTAAAAGAAAATGAAATATTAAAAGGAATACCAGCAGTATTTAAAGATAATTATAACACTAAAGGAATCAAAACGACAGCTTCAAGTAAAATGTTAGAAGACTATGTACCTGTTTATAATGCTACAGTAGTAGAAAAATTATATGATCAGGGAATTAGTTTGATTGGTAAAGCTAGTATGGATGAATTAGCAATGGGCGGAACTAACAAATCAGCTTTGACAGGGCCAGTATATAATCCTTGGGATTCAACTCGTATTGCCGGAGGATCGTCAGGAGGAAGTGCAGCACTAGTTGGTAGTGGTCTGATTCCCTTTGCCCTTGGAAGTGATACCGGAGATTCAATTCGTAAGCCAGCTGGTTTTTGTGGAATAGTGGGATTTAAGCCAACATGGGGAAGAATTTCGCGCTATGGCGTTATTCCTTATGCCTCAAGTTTAGATCATGTAGGAGCTTTTACTCGTAATGTTCGGGATATGGCAATTGTAATCGAAGCTCTTGCTGGAAATGATAAACATGATATGACTTCAAGTACCCAGCCAGTGCCACATTATTTAGAAAATTTAAATAGTGATATTAAAGGAATGAAAATTGCTGTTTTAAAAACTGTTAGTGATGAAATTAGAAATGAAGATATTAAAAATAATTTTAATCAAGTGATCGAAACATTTAAACAATTAGGAGCCATCGTTGAAGAAGTAGAAATTCCTTTGCATTTAGCTAAAGCAATATTACCAACATATACGATCATTGCTAATAGCGAAGCTACTAGTAATCATTCATGTTTAGATGGAATTAAATATGGTGATCGTCAAGCTGGTAATTCAACTGATGAAGTAATGATCAATTCGCGAACAGATGGTTTTGGAGCTCATATCAAACGTCGTTTTATTCTAGGAAATCTTGCTTTGGCGACTGAAAATCAAGAAAGAATGTTTAGAAAAGCCCAACGAGTAAGACGTCTGATCGTTAATGAGCTAAATAAAATTTATCAAGATCATGATATTATTTTAACGCCAAATGGAGGAAGTATTGCGCCTAAAGTTGATGAAGCGGTTGATGATCGTTTATCAGATGAATATATTATTTTAGAAAATCATCTAGCATTAGGTAATTTTGCAGGAACCCCAAGTTTATCATTACCTTCTGGGTTTAGTGAAGGAATGCCGATTGCTGTAAATCTAATGGGGCGTTTATTTGAAGAACAAACAGTATTTAATGTAGCTTATGCTTTAGAGCAGGCTTTGGGCTTTGCTAATCAATATTCAAGAGAGGGGTAGAAAAGATGAATTTTGAAACAGTTATTGGATTAGAAGTGCACTGTGAGTTAAAGACAAAATCAAAGATGTTTTCTGGAGCCCCAGTTACGTTTGGTGAAGCTCCAAATACAAAAGTTAATATTATTGATATGGGAATGACGGGAGCTATGCCGGTTTTAAATAAAGCTGGAGTTGAGTTTGCAATTAGAGTATGTAGTGCTTTAAATATGGAAATAGATGAACTAGTGTGTTTTGATCGTAAAAATTATTACTATTCAGATTTACCAAAAGGTTTCCAAATTACTCAGGATCGTCATCCAATTGGTCGTAATGGTACAATGAATATTGAAGTTGATGGTCAAAAGCAGATCGTGGAAATTGAAAGATTACATATGGAAGAAGATACTGCTAAACAGTTTCACTTTGATGACTATTCTTTAATTGACTATAATCGAGCTGGAATTCCTTTGATTGAAATCGTTACTAAACCAACGATTAGAAGTGGAGCAGCGGCTGCCGCATATTTGGAAAGATTAAGACAGATTTTATTATTTACTGATGTAAGTGATGCCAAAATGGAAGAAGGGTCAATGCGTTGTGATGTCAATGTTTCGATTCGTCCTTTTGGTAGTGATAAATTTGGAACAAGAACAGAAATTAAAAATTTAAATTCAATTTCAAATGTTCAAAAAGCAATTGAATTTGAAGTAGCTCGCCAAGAAAAAGTACTAATTAGTGGTGGTGAAGTTTTACAAGAAACAAGACGTTATGATGAGGATAAAAAAGAAACCGTAGTTATGCGTGCTAAGGGTGATGCTGTAGACTATAAATATTATCCAGAACCAAATATTTTGCCGATTCGTTTAGATCATCATTGGGTCAAAGAAATTATTTCCAAGATTCCCGAAATGCCGGAATCTAGAGTAAATCGTTATATTAATGAATATAAGATTCCTAAAACAGATGCTTTGATTTTAGTACAAACTAAAGAAATGTCAGATTTCTTTGATGCAATTGTAAAATATACTGATTATTATAAGATTGCTTGCAACTGGTTATTAGGTGAAGTACAGGCTTATTTGAATAAAAATAATTTAATTATTAGTGATACTTTATTAACACCAGAATATTTAGCAAAGATGATCAATTTTATTCAGGATGGAACTATTTCTAGTAAACAGGGTAAAAAGGTATTTGAAATATTAATGGCTGAGGGTAAAGATCCTGAAGTTATTATTGAAGAAAATAATATGAAACAAATATCTTCACCAGAAGAATTAACTAAAATTATTAATGAGGTTTTAGATGCTAATCCACAATCAATTGAGGATTATAGTAATGGTAAAGATCGAGCTGTGGGATTCTTAGTTGGACAGATCATGAAGAAAACTGGTGGCCAAGCTAATCCCGGTCTTACAAATAAATTATTGATCGAGTTATTAAAGAAAAGAATTTCTTAACAAATATCTATATATTTGATACAATAGTTGAAGGAGGATATAAATATGTCTCAAAAAAGATTTGTATTTGATGATGAATTAGAAGAAGATTTACAATCAAAAACTGCAAAAAAGTCAGTTAAAAATACAGAAAAAACTCCCTTAACTAATTCTATTGATAAGGACACTGTTAAAAAATCAATGGGTAAACGCAAGAAAAGAAGAAAAATAAAGAAAAGATGGATTGCTTTAATTTTATTACTTCTAATAATAATTATTTTTATCGTATATGTGTTTATAGCAGGCGGAAATGATGGCCCTGTATATGGTGATCGTTGTGCTTCGTTGATTGCAATTGATGAAGATAAATTTACTGATGTTGAAAATACTATTAAAGCTGATACAAATATTAATAGTATCGATATTGAGGTAGATTGTCGGATTATTAAGATTTCAATGAATTTTGTTGATAATATTAGTTCAGATGATGCTAAACAATTAGCAACCAATGCCTTACATACATTAGATGATGCATTAGGGCAACCAAAAAGCGAAGATAGTACCTATAGTGAATTATTAGGTACTGCTAATGGTCGAGGGCAATATAATGTAGAATTTGTTTTAACTAGTAATGGTGATACAGATTTCCCAATTTTTGGAACTAAGCATCCAAGTAGTGATGAAATCAGTTTTACTGGTGCTAATATGGTTGATGAAAGTGCGACTAATCGTGCTTTAAAGAAAGATGAAACCGAATAGACGAGCGATGCTCGTCTTTTTAGGAGGAAAAGATGAAGAAAAATGATTATTTTTATGGTGAATGTGTTGATTTGACACATGATGGTCAGGGTGTTGTTAAAGTCGATAACTTTACATATTTTGTTAAAGGAATGCTAGTTGGGGAAACGGGAAAACTTAAAGTAATCAAAGTATTGAAGAATTATGCAATTGCTAGATTAATAGAGCTTGATAAAGTTTCTAAATATCGTCAAGAACCCAAATGTTTGGTTTTTAAACCATGTGGCGGTTGTCAATTACAACATTTGAATCAAGAAGGACAAATGCTATTTAAGACGAAACGAGTTAAAGATTGTTTAGAAAGAATTGGTAACTGTTATGTTAAAGTAAATGATTGCTTAATGATGGAAGAGCCATGGTATTATCGTAATAAAGTTCAAATGCCAGTGGGAATCAAAGGCAACAAGCTGGTAACTGGTTTTTATAAACAAAAATCAAATGAAATTATTCCTTGTGATGAATGTTTTATCCAAAATAAACTATCAAATCAAATAACAAAAAGAGTTAAAGAATTAATGGAAGAATATAAGATTTATCCGTATGATAAATTATCACATCAAGGAAATATCAAACATATATTAACGAAGCATGGTTACCATACAAATGAAGTAATGCTGGTATTAATAAGTTATCTTGATCAAATAAATAATCTTGATAAACTTGTAACAAAGATTACTAAAGAGTTTCCTATGATCAAAACAGTAATTCAAAATATCAACCATCGAATCGATAATGTTATTTTAGGAGATAAAGAAGTTGTATTATATGGTGATGGTTATATTTATGATCGGTTATTAGATAATCAGTATAAAATTTCATTAAAATCATTTTATCAAGTAAATCCGATTCAAGTAGAAAAACTTTATCAAAAAGCTATTGAATCTGCAAAATTATCAAAAGATGATATTGTTTTAGATGCATATTGTGGAATTGGAACTATTGCCCTTTCACTAGCAAAATATGTTAAAAAAGTTTACGGTGTAGAAATCGTTGAAGCAGCTATTAAAGATGCTAAAACTAACGCAAGTTTAAATAACATTAAAAATACTGAATTTAAATGTGCAGATGCTGGAAAATATATGATTGAACTTGTAAATAATCATCAGCATTTAGACGTTGTTTTCGTTGATCCACCACGTAAAGGATGCTCGGCTGAATTTTTAGATTATTTGATTCAGGCTCATCCTAAAAAAATAGTTTATATTTCTTGTGATGTTGCAACTCAAGCTCGTGATATTAAGTATTTGCAGGAAAATGGATATCATGCTGATATTTGTCAACCAGTTGATATGTTTCCGCAAACAACGCATATAGAAAATATTCTGTTATTAAAATGTAGTTAAATCAATGCTTTTAAATAATGCAATGCATTTATAAAGAAATAGATAATTTCCTAATGGACAGTGTAAATATTGGGTCTCTAAATTTCTGTGGGGTCAAAAAATGAGATTCTAAAATAATGTAGGATTTTGATGCTTATAATTGAAAAAGTACCATTTAATATCATGGAGTCAAGAATGGTACTTTTAATATACCTAAACATAATACGATTTTTTGATCTTTCAAAATTTTTATATTTTAAAGCTGTTTTTAATAGAATCTTAATTCTGCTGTTAATGATAACAAATGAATTGATGATTTCTCTTTTCTGATTTTTTAAGATATTCACAACATTTTTAAAATTTAATGTTGTTAACTGATTATAAAGCCCATCTTTCATATGTATAATCTTTATTGAAGTTAAGATAGTCTTCTTTCCGTTTATATGCTTGTTTTAAAAATAAATATTGGAAGTGATATAATTTTAAATCATGAGTTGAGTGGTGCGATGTTTTTGAATCTTACGAAATTCAGACTTAAGTTTGTAAATGTTAAATTATTTCTTAGCATTTTTTATTTATAAAAAGTTTATATGATTCAATACTAATATATATGTATGATAGAGATGAATAATCAGCCAAAAAATGTTACAATAACTCTATGAAAGGAAGCGATAGTCATGGGAATCTATTTAAATCCAGATAATGAAAAATATGCTGAAATGCTGCGAGGAGAAGTATTTGTTGATCATAGTTTATTAATAGAGAAAACAAATCCTTTGATACGTACGCCAAATAAAATGTTATGTATCTCAAGACCAAGAAGATTTGGAAAGAGCACTGATGCCAATATGTTAACAGCTTATTATTCCAAGGGTTGTGATTCATCACAGATATTCAATGATTTAAAAATCAGTCAGACAGAGTTATATCAAAAGCACTTGAATCAGCATAATGTGATCCATCTTAATATGCAGGATTTTTTAAGCGAAACACATGATGTTGAAAAGATGATTCAATTGGTGAATGATTCAGTTATTTGGGAACTGCTTTTGAAATATAAGGATTTGTTATATTTTGATAAAACAAAACTTATTAGAGTTCTCAATGATATATACAGTCAGATTCAAAACAGCTTTATTTTTATCATCGATGAATGGGACTGTATCTTTAGAGAATATCTGGGGGATAAAAAAGCTCAGGAGAAATATCTGGATTTTTTAAGGAATCTGTTGAAAGATAAAGCATATGTATCATTGTGCTATATGACCGGAATTCTGCCAATCAAGAAATATGGAACTCATAGTGCTTTGAATATGTTCAAGGAAATATCGATACTCAACCCAACACCATTAGAAGAGTTTATGGGTTTTACAGAAAAAGAAGTTGAAGATTTATGTTTAAAATATGATATGGATTATGAAAAAATGAAGGACTGGTATGATGGATACAGGATGACAGATGATTTATCAGTTTATAATCATCGTTCTGTAGTTTATGCTTTGATGGACAGAAAATATGAAAATTACTGGAGTGCAACTGAAACGTATGAAGCCTTAAAAGTCTATATCGATATGAACTATGACGGCTTGAAAGATGATATTGTCAAGTTACTGGCAGGAGAGAATGTCGCTGTACAGACGACATCATTTCAAAATGATATGACAACATTTGAGACAAAAGATGATGTTTTAACACTGCTGATTCATCTAGGTTATCTAGGTTATAACAGTTCTGATCAGACATGTTATATACCCAATAAAGAAGTTATCGATTCATTTGTTAATTCGATAAGAAGTTCTAACTGGAATGAAACAACGAAAGCGTTATTAAACAGCAGAGCCTTATTAGAAGCGACATGGAATAGAGAAGAAGAATTAGTAGCCAAGTATATCGAAGAAGCGCATTTGGATACAGCGATACTAACATATAATAATGAAAATGCCTTAGCATATACGATTTCGATTGCGTATATATATGCAAGGAATCATTATACGATAATAAGAGAGATGCCAAGCGGCAAAGGATATGCGGATATGGTGTTTATTCCTAAAGGTGATAAACCAGCGCTGATAGTAGAATTGAAGTGGAATCAGGAAGTAGAGACAGCTATCAATCAAATCAAAGAGAAGAAATATTATTATGGATTAGAAAAGTATTTAGATAATTTACTATTGATTGGTATTATTTATGATAAAAAGAGTAAAAAACATAGTTGTAAGATAGAGAAAGTAAATTAGAGTTATAATATTTAAACTATTATATCTTAACAAAAGTTTATATTTAAATTGGTATAGCAGATACATTAAAGTATATTTGATTGAAAAGTATCGATAGAAGTTATGTTTTTAAAAATTGATTTGTCAAAATAATTGTTTTAATAAAATAGATTGACTTTGGTTTTTGTTAAATAATTTGTTTTAAAAATTTAATTTATGAAGATGAATTAAAATTGAAAAAGATGAAATTTTAATTCAAATATTTAATAATTAAACAATTTTATGAAACGAACACAGAATCATATTTACAACTTTTAAAATTCCTAAAACATATAGTTTTATAGGAAAAGGAATTGGAGGTATTGAAGAAGTAAATCAAGAAATTTTATTGAAAAAAGGCAGAAATGATGATACAAAATTAGTTGTCTGTTAAAAAATATAGAAAATATTATACTTATGTAGATAATTATAATACTAGTTTTTAGTATCTTTGTAAAAAATCTGGTATGTAATAAGAAGGAATATTTAAAAAATATGTTTTGTTTGTAAATAATTTTGATGGAACATCATTGTATTTTTATACAATGATGTTTGCATTTTGAAAAAAAGATAAATGATTTAGAAATGGTGATATGTTATTTAACTAGGTTAAGAATAATTAATATTTTTTAAATAAGAATAAACTTTGATCATTGAACGATAGATTTAATTTTAGTGAGATATTATAATAAATACATAATTAAATGTAATATAAATGAAGTTAGGAAAAAATTTATATGTATTGAAAATAAAGGCATGGTATTACAAGAAAATATTGCTGAAATTTTTTATGTAGAAATCAATGATATTTAGAAAATTACTGTATATAAGCAGAAAGTAGAAATTTTTAAAATATTATTGGAAAATAAGAATATTGTGATTTAGATACTATGTTGGTGTTAAAAGTTATTTTTTTATTTATAGAAAATTAATATAAAATAAAATGATTTAATTTATGAATACTTTTAAAAAGTATTTTTTATAAAAAATGATGAGATTTAATGGTAAGTGATGGAGGAAAAATAATGATGAATCAAAAAATTTTAGATTTAATTCATCAAGCAGATCTTGCAATCAAAGAAGAAAGATTTGATGATTTGATGGAATTTTATACTGAAGATGCTTTATTAGTTGTAAAACCAGGATTAGAAGTACAAGGTAAAAAAAGAATTAAGCAAGCGTTTATTAAAATTGCAGCATATTTTAAAAATAGCATTGTTCCAACTCAGGGGAAAATGATGATGTTAGAAGCGGGCGATACTGTGTTAGTTTTATCGCAAACATTACTTGATTCTAGTAATAAGGATGAATCAGAATATAGTATGGATAGGCGAGCAACTTATGTTTATCGTTTAGTTGATGGAAAATGGCTATGTGCTATTGATAATTCATATGGAACAACATTGTTGGATTTATAAAAATAGAGCAGGAATCTATGATCGATATTTATTTTGGGTTAAGAAATAAAAGGGAAAAATTAATTTTATTGAAAATTTAATAACTTTAAAGCATTTTTATCTATGATAAATTAAAGATTTTTAGATGATATCAGGAATTAAAAGGGGGTACAAGAATATGCATGATGAAAAAAAAGTAGCAATATTTGAAACTGTTGCAATACCTAAAGCAATAGCTAATCTAGCAATTCCTACAGTTTTAAGTTCTTTGGTGATGGTTATTTATAATCTAGCAGATACTTATTTTGTCGGAATGCTCAATGACCCGATTCAAAATGCAGCAGTAGCTTTAGCTGCGCCAGTCTTATTGGCATTTAACGCTATTAATAATCTTTTTGGGGTAGGAAGTTCAAGTATGATGTCTCGGGCTTTAGGACGTAAAGATTATGATACTGTTAAAAAGAGTTCAGCATTTGGTTTTTATTGTGCTTTGTTTTCAGGACTGTTATTTTCTATTTTATTTACAGGATTTAAAGAACCATTATTAAATTTATTAGGAGTTGATGTCTCTACAGCTCAGGCTACAAGTGAGTATTTAAAGTGGACAGTATCATTTGGAGCAATACCAGCTATTTTGAATGTGGTACTAGCATATTTAGTGCGTTCTGAAGGCGCGTCTTTACATGCTAGTTTAGGAACGATGAGTGGTTGTTTTTTAAATATTATTTTAGATCCTGTTTTTATTCTTCCCTGGGGTTTGAATTTAGGGGCTGAAGGAGCCGGATTAGCTACTTTTTTATCTAATTGTTTTGCTTGTTTATATTTTTTTGTTTTATTATTTTATAAAAGAAATAAGACATATGTCTGTATTGATCTTAAACAATTTTCTTTTAATAAAGATATTGTATTAGGAATTTTTGCTGTTGGAATACCAGCATCGATTCAAAATTTGTTAAATGTCACAGGAATGACGATCTTGAATAATTTTACGTCTTCATTTGGCCCTGATGCTGTTGCTGCTATGGGAATTGTTCAAAAAATATATATGGTTCCAATGCAGATCACATTAGGATCATCTCAAGGAATCATGCCATTAATTAGTTATAATTTTTCTAGTAAAAATTATGATCGAATGAAAAGTTCGATTATTTTTACAGGAAAGGTTATTGTTGGATTTAATTTGATCATCTTAGCTGGTTATTATCTGGGGGCTAGTCAATTAATTCAGATTTTTATGAATAAACAGGCAGTTATTGATTATGGAATAAAATTTTTAAGAGGTTTTTGTTTAGGATTACCATTTTTATGTTTAGATTTTTTAGCTGTAGGTGTTTTTCAAGCAATTGGTTTAGGTAAGAATGCTTTAATTTTTGCTGTGATGCGAAAAATAGTTTTAGAAATACCAGCTATTTATATTTTAAATTATCTATTTCCACTTTATGGACTTGCTTATGCACAGTTTTGTGCAGAATTAGTTTTAGCAATCATTGCTATTATTGTTTTAAAACAAATATTTAATAAATTAGGAAAATAGTTAATGTTTTATTTTTGTTATTATTTCAAGATTTTCTCATGTAACACAAGGTGGAACAAGAAAGAACAACTTAATCATTTTTTAGGTTTAAAATTAGAAAACAGATAAACAAAAAATAATAGATATTGTATAGTTGGTTTACATAAATATAAAGATGAACTTGAAAGACAGATAGGAAATGGAATTAATTATAACAAAAAAAGATTGAATTAAATAATTGATATGGTAATTAATTCAGAAGTTGAAAAAATAGGGGCGCTTTACAAAAATATTGGGTATGGATTAATCTTTGTAATAAGTTTGGCCCTACAATAGAAATAAATAGATAATACTGAAAAAATAAAGCAACAAGAGTTAGTTGAAGATTTAGATTAGGTAGTAATTGTTTTTAGAATAAAAGAGTCAATAAAGCTCAAAAGATGATTAAAAAGTTGAATGATGATGATAAAGACATTAAAAATAATGCTGATTACTAATAATAAATAAAAGTCTAAGTTATTTCAATTGACAGGCTTAGCCGATTTTGTTTATAATTGAGTATTAGGCAGAGAACAGGAAAAACTTGGGATGAGTTCACCCCAAGTTTTTTTAACGAAGATATTTTTTCTTTTTTAAGAATGCTGATCCAATACCAATACTAGATGCAAATAACATTATAGTATAAGCATTTAACAGTGTTGGATCAGATGTATCTGGATTTTGATTGCCATTGTCATTTGGAATTCTAGAATGATCTAATGTATTAATGATATTGTAACCATTTATTACTGTATTGTAACCCTCAACAGCAGCTTCTGTTACTGTATATATAATTGCTTTACCATTTTGATCATATTTAGATAAACCATTAAATTCATATTTCCAATTTTTATTGGCACTAACGACTTGACTATTTATTTCTTTTCCATCAGCATACAGTGTTACAACAATGCTTTCAGGTCTAGTATTATACTGATTATCATTATCTACCCAGATTTTTTGCCCACTAACGATAATATCTTTTTTATCAACTAAAGTATTTAGAAGATCAAATGTACCTTCAATATTACTTACCTCATAATCAGTATCATTTATAGCTTTACCATCAATAGCAGTTTCCATAACTGCATATGTATATTCAACACCATTAGGATCATATTTATCTAAATTATTAAATTCATATTTCCAATTAGTATCTTTACTAACATTCATTTCCTTAATAACTTTACTATTTTGCAATAAAGCAATAGTCACATTATTAGGTAAATTTTCATCAGACACATTTTTCCATAACTTAGTACCAGCAACAACAGTTTCACCAGCTAAAGTATTTGTAATTTGATATTGATCAATAGTGCTTAAATAATTTTCAGCAATATTGATCTCTTTGACAACATATTCATGAACTTTACCTTCAGCATTAACTCTTGGTAAATTCATAAAAGTGTGCTGCCAATTATCTTTTGTAGTAATAGTCATATTTTCATAATTAAGACCATCTTGCAATAATTCGATTTCAACACCATTAGGACGAGTTGAATAGGCGTTATTATTATCTAACCAGTTTTTAGTTACCGTAATACTAATTACATCTTGATCTGTAAAAGTATTTGTAATTGTAAAACCATCATTTTTATTACCAGCATAAGTTGTTAAATAATGACTAATTGGATCTTCGCTAACTTTATTATATTCAATCATGATACCATTTTCATCAAACGTAGGAACTTTTAATGTTGTAGACCAGTTATTATAATTATTTGCATTATCTTGATTTAATATAACTTCATGTTCATTTAAATGAACTTTAATTTCATTTGGACGATATTTTTCTAAATTATCTCGATCATTCCAAATCTTATTGATAGCTATGATTTGATTCACAGGATATTTATTTCCACCAGTTAATGTATTAGTGATGACATTACCATCTTGCGACATTGTATAATCACTTGGTCTGTTGTCATTTTTTTCTTTAACTGTGTATTTGATAAGTGATCCATCAGGATTGTATTTATTAAGATCTGTAAATTCAAATTTCCATTCATTTTCTGTTCCTGTTACTAATTTACTATCAATTTCTTTTTCATCAGCTAATAGGGCAACTGTGATGTTTTCCGGACGAATATTTAATTTGTTATTATCATCTTTCCATATTTTAGTACCTGTAACAGTGACATTTTGAGGATCTTTTAATGTGTTGGTTAAAACATGATCATTATAACTGAATTCATAATCAGTATTTTCAATAGAAATATCATTTATATGTGTCTCTACTATCGAATAAAAATTTTCAATGATTCCATTTGCTTGATACTTAGGAATGTTTGTAAATGTATATTGCCAATTAGTATCTTTTGTTAAAGTAACAGCGTCACCATAGTTATTTCCGTTTTGAATTAATTGAATAGTTATGCTATTAGGAAGATTATTTTCAGATACATTTTTCCATTCTTTACGAATAGGCAAATCAAATAACTCAATTTTTTCATCACCAACATGAGTATTTGTAATTGTACCACCACTAATTGATACCTCATAATCACCAACACGATTATTTATTACTGGTAAATCACCAACTTTTATTTCTTTGACAGAATATTCATATGGTGTTAAGCCATCATCTTGATATTCACGTAAATTATCAAACTTATGCTGCCAGTTTGTATCATTAGTTAAAACGACAGGATCTCCATAAGTTTCATTATTTTGTTCTAATTGAATTGTAATATTTTCTGGAAGATTATCATCACCAATATTGACCCAGTGTTTTTTAACTGGATAAGAAATAGTTGCTTTATCATTATCACTTACAAGAGTGTTATTGATTATTGTTTTTTCACCATCTTGTTGAACATATTTAATAGTAAAGTCTCTAACTCTTTCATTATTTACATCAATATCGTTGATTTTAGTTTCTTTTGCTTTATATAGATCATATGGACTAATACCATTATCACTATATTTTCTTAAACCAGTAAATGTATAATTCCACTCTGTTTCGTTTATTTGATTATTTTTTAATAATTGTACAGGAGCACCTTTATCATTATTATTATCTTCTAATTGAATAGTAATTGATTCTGGGATATGACCGTTTGCATTGAGCCAGTTTTTGATTACCGGATATGTACCACTCATATCTTTATTTTTATCATCTTGTTTTAAAGTATTAGTAATATTTAAGCCATTTTCATCAACTATATAATCACCAACAGCATTGTTTTTTACTTTTAATGTTGTGTTATCAGCAGTTACGCTGATTTCTTTAACACTATAAGTGTATTCATTGCCATCTGCATCGTATTTTGGTAATGTGATACCGTTAAAATTAAATGACCATACTGTAACATTAGATTGATCTTTTTTATCAATAGTTTTAAAAACATCATTACCATTAGTATCTATAGCTGGTTCCAGATTACCATTTTCAATATTTCGATATAACTGAATTTCAATTCTATCTGGAATGTTATCTTTTTCTACATCGACCCAGTTTTTTGTTCCTTCAAGTGAAGAACCATCAACAGTTCCACCTAAAGTATTAATAATATTAAGTTTTTCGTTATTATTAGAAGAATAACTTACGGTAAAATCACCAGCTTTATTATCTTCTACTTCGACATCATCAACAGCTGTTTCTTCAATACTGTAGATATATTCAGTATCATAATTATCTCGATCTTGATAGACTGCTAAATCTTTAAACACATATGTCCAGGTAGTTTCCGTCTTAGACCATTCAGGCGTTACTTCTTTAACTAATTCGTTTTTACTGTTACTAGTTTTACGATACAACGCAATTGTAATATTATCAGGAAGATTTTCTGGAGATAAACCATTCCATGTTTTAGTTACACTAACTTCTCTAGTTAAAGGTACATATGTATTAATAACCTTATATATAAATGAGCCATCAGTTGCACTGTTTTCACTTATTGATGAATCAATGTTGTAGTTGTCATTATTTAGGTTTTCTTCTTTAATTGTATAATTGATGATTTTTCCTTCAGTATCATATTTATTTAATTCATGGCTTGTTACCCTACTATTATCTTTGGTAATAGTTAATGTTTCAACTGCAGATATTTCATTATCATTTGCAATAATATCAAATGAAACCTCTGGGATGACAAAATCACTAGGTTGGTTTTGCCATTGTTTTTCTATCGTTACAGTTGTTTTGCCAATCAAAGTATTTTTAATAGTAAAGTCATTTCCAGCGCCATCATCTTTTATATCTACTTGATAGTTTAATACTTGATTATCAATAACAGCAGTATCATTTACTTTTATTTCATTGATCGTATAATCAACTTTCATACCATTGATAAACTCTGGTAGATCTTTCCAAGTATAAGTCCATTTATCTTTTTCGGTTAATTCTTGTATTGGGTTAAATTTATTTAAATCAACGATATCACCATTTGTAGTTTTAGCACTTAATTCGACAGTTACTGTATCGGGACGCTGATCTTTTAATGCAGCATCTTTCCATACTTTAGTAACAGTTTTATTTACTTTGCCATTATCTAGTTGATTTATAAAAGTATACTTAGTTTCATTTTTATCATTTGAGATATCACTGTAGCCAGTTACACCTTCTTTAGGCGTGTTAATACCATCATAGTGTTCATATTCTTTTACTGAATAAATGTATTTTTTACCTTCATTGTTGTATTTAGGTAAATTATCCCAGCTACCCTTTAATTTCTCATTAGTTAATTTAATTAGTGGAGAATCAGGAACAACATTTATATCAGTGCTTCCATCAACTCGACGATATAATACCATAGAGATTTCTTCAGGACGTTTTCCTTGAGCATCATTATCATCGATCCATTGTTTTTCTACAGCCATGGATGTGAAATTTTGCATATCATCTAATCTATTAGTTATTGTAAAGTTATTGTTATTATTTTCTATAGATGTAACATATTGATCATTAGGTAATGCACCCATTGTTTCTGAAACTGTATATTTGATTTTATCACCATTATTGTTATAAACTGGTAAATTATCCCAGGTAATAGATTCACCATTCCAAGCTGGATCTGATGAAGAGATCGTTTTAGTTTGATTTTCTAGTTTTGTACCATCAGCAGATAATTCAAAAGTAATTGTATCTGGTCTAGTTTGATAGGCATCGTTATTATCGATCCATACTTTTTTTACAGATACAGAAGTTAAACTACGGTCATTAGTGATAGTGAAATTATATTTGTTATCATTGTCGATCGTTGCTTTATAGACTTCGTTATCACTTACTTTAATCAATTCATTTTCATCAGGTGAGTATTCATTACTGTTACTATCTATTAATGTTTCTTTAATAGAATAGTTGATTTGTTTATACTCGCCATTATCATCTTTTACAAGGGTTGGCAGATCCCAATCGATCCAAGTATAAGACCATTCTTCACTGCCGTCTAAAATAACTGAAGAGTCTTGAGAATCGATTACATATTTCATGGTAAATATAACTATTTTTGAAGTACTGTCTTCATTACGTATAGATGATGATGGTGATAATACTGCAATTTCTTTGTCTTCGACAAAATAAGCAGTTTTAGCATCAGAAATACCTAATTTTCCTCCATAAGTATCAGCAATCGTTATTCTTATTTCTGCCTTGCTGGCATAGTTGCCAGTACCTGGAGTACCAGTTGGTTCATCATATTTAAAAGTGTATATTTTTGATCCATTTTCTTTTACTTCAGAAGCTGTTACATCTTGTGACTTAAGATCCTTTTCACCATATTTAACTTTTAAAACAGCATCAGAACTTTCATCTTTTTGTTCAAGAATAGCTGTTATTTTATGATCCCGGTCTTCTTTTTTTATATTAGTAACAGTTTTACCATCAGCTAATAATTCAACTTTTACTTTATATCCTTCTGGAGCCTCGGTTGTTTCACCGTTTTGAGTCCAAACTTTTGTAACAGTAGGAGTTAAATTTAGATTTGGCTGATTTGTAATGGTGAATATTAAAGCATTATCATCTTCTTTTTTATCGGTGTTGTTTGTTATCCAGCCTTCAGTAGCTGTTATTTCATTGACAACATAAGTGATTTCTACTTTGTTTTCTTTATTGTCTAAAATATAATCACCACCTGAATTAACTAAATATCTAGGTAGAGTGTATTTATTCCAAGTATAACTAAAAGCGTTTTCTTGATTTAATTCAACGATTTTATAAGGCTCGTTTTCAATGCTTGCAATAATTTTTTTATTATTATCATCAATATATTCATAAGTTTGATATAGGCCGATTGTGGCACTAACATTGCTTAATGAATTATTACCTGAAGTTAATAATTCACCATTTTTATCAATCCAGTTTTTATTTACAGTTATTTCTTTTTCATAAGCATTATCTTTTATGCTTATCGTCATACGACCATTGTTACCTAAATTTGATATTAAAACATCATTATTTAAAGTAGATTGGAAGAATCCCTCATCAGTACATGTCTTATTATCACCTGTTTCAGGATTATCAGTTATGATTGTATAAGAAACATCGTATAAATAATTGCCACTTTCAGAAATTGTTGGTGTATTTGCAATATGAATATCGATACTATGTTTGCTTTCTTTTTCAAAGAAAGATACATCAGTAGCATTATATTTTATACCATCAATTATAGTCTGTTCTTCAACAATAAAATCAAAATTAACACGTATTCCTTCGTTATTTTTATTAGTTATATCATCAATACATACTTTAAAACTTCCAACAGGAGGCCTGCTTGAATCAGTATCGCTAACCTTTCCCCAGAAAGAGCCATCAGAAAAAAGAATTCCTGTAGCATTTGTAATAGTACTTCCATCAGCTGAATGATAGATGAAATAATCTTTAAAATTATTTTCATCAATTTTTTCTCCATTTTGCGGTTGAATAATTTCTAATTGACCAACAAATGACTTAGCAATATTTCCCTTAGGCAGATCTTTATCTCGATATCTTATTATACCATCAGAATATTTATAATAAATATTACTATGATAACTATTCTTACCAATAGTTATCATATATCTATCACCTGATTGTACAACATTAATTCTATTACCATTTGAATCTTCAATATAATAACCATTTATATCCTGTTTCAATTCCATATAAACAGAAACGATTTCTTCTTCATTAGAAGTAGTAGGCGGTAAAGACTTTTCAATCAATATTGTTGCATCAGCTGCAGTTTTATCATTAGAAAGGACAGCTTCTGTATCATTAATAGTGATTGAATCAAGTGATAAATAATAATTATTCCATGATTGTCTACTATATATTGCAGAAACATTGATTCTAGCATTAGCTTCAATCGTTTCACCTGTATCATCAGCTGTTCCTTTGACTGTTATGGTTGTTTCACCACTCCAAAGAGCATTTGTTGCAGCATTTCCAGATAAAGCAACAGTATAAGAATTACCATCATATGTAAAACTCATTTGTCCAGGGTTTAAAGAAAGTCTAATATCTTCTAATTTAATATCAGCAGTTCCTTTTTCTGTTTCTGGTTGAGCTTTTTTTACAGGCATATCAACTTTTAGATATTCAGTTGTTGTCGCGGCAGCTTCTTTATCCGTTGTATATCCAATTTTATAATAATAGGGATTATCTTTAGCAGGTTTGAACTCTACATTTGAATAAGAATTTCCAGTTTCAAAATCATATAAATTAGTATAAAAAGCATAATCAGTAAAATTATTATTTGGTTTACCTTCACTATCAATTTCTAATCCTGAAAACAAAGAAGCATCTTCTTCCAAACCTACTTCATATAACATCCTAATTGGATAAGCAGTCTTATCATAATCATTTGTTCTACTATAAGTTGGCAAAAGGGCACTTGGAAAAGACCAGGTTATTTTATTATAACCAGTCTGGCCATTAACTACTAATTCATTATCTTTTTCAACTTTAAAAATAACGTCACTTAAACTAGAACCATCATTAGCAATTGGTCCCCCAGCTATAGTTCCATCCTGGGTCGTACCATTAAATTTATATGTACCATTCTCTTGTTTTTCAAATACATAATTGATTCCTTGATATCTTAAATACTGTTTATTGCCTTTTAACTCCATCTTATAGCCAAGATAATCAGTAAAAGTAACAAAACTGTCGATATCACTACCACCAGATTCACTTGATACTGGGTTGTTTATTTCGGTATTAACGCTTGGAGCAATGGTCATATCTGAAAGAATATCTTTAAATGCATTTTCGAGATCTTCCTCACTCATTGAACCGCCAAAATATTTATCAGTATATTTATAATTATTTTTATATGTATCATCACGATTTAAAATAGTTTTTATCTCTCTAACTGTACTATTTGAATCAGTAGCAGTTGTAGAAGGATCTAACATAAAATGTGTCCAGTCTGTATTGTTGATATCTAGTCCAATTGTATAAAATTTAGCGACTGATTCTGATGAATCAGATAAGACATTTGAATAATCATATAAACCTTTATAATGTGTATCTAAAGTTTTTTTAGCATGATTAGCAGTTAAGATCGTGTATGCTCCAACTTCAGCATCATCATTATTATTATATCCACCATTGGCATTTCCTTGGTATAGAGTGCCATTTTTAGGATCAATATAATCACTTTTAGCACTACCGGCAGCCCCATCAGATAATAAAACAAGAATAGGTAAACGAATTATATCGTCTGTTTTTTCTGTAGAATTTAATATTTCCATACCATGGTATATACCACGCTGTGTTGGAGTTCCACCACTTACCTCTTTACTTGAAGTGATAGGTATGCTGCTGCTATTTTTTACATAATAAGTTGTATTTCCCCAATTACTGCGCCTTGCAGCTCTAATGCTATTATTGGTATATTCTAGATATTTATTTTCATTTGAATCAGTTGAATATCTATCTAATGGAAATAAAGTTTCTGCGTTATTTTCGTTTCCTGCATTCTCACCTGAATATCCAACTATTCCAACTCGATTATTTTCATCTTCCATTAATGTTTGAATTGATGAATTAACAGCATTTACCATTGCAGTTGCTTTTGAAGTACGACTTCCAGATATATGATCAGCCATACTTCCTGAAAAGTCTAAAACAAATACAACATCATAACCAATTTTTTGTTGGGTTGTAGACATTCCTACAGAGACGGTTGAGTATGTTTGGGCCATAGCTGATAGTGCAATATTAAAGTTGTTTTCACTAGCTGTAGCGCCATATAGTGTTCCCGTTGTTACAGATTTATCAGTCCATATTTTTCCATCTTCAGCAGGACTGCCGTTAAATATAGTATTATTGCTTGAAGTATCCGGATCTGCTATAAGATTAGCTGAAAAGCCATCTAAGTTAGCAGTTTTATCATCTGATGCATATATTTTAGCAGGCTGAATGACTGCTAAGATCATACTTGTTAGAATGATAAACATACTGAATATAAAACCTGCTTTTTTTAATGTTTTTTTCTTCATAATATTTCTCCCTTCATAAATTTTAAATGAAATATCTAGTTTGACTTTCATTTAAATGATTTTGTAAACGGTTACATAAATAATAAAAAATTAAAAATCATATTATTTAATTAATATACATATAGAAATCGGCAATAATAACATTAAATAATATAAAAGAAACATATTTTAACATTATTTGATCATATTTATTTTAGTATATTTTGTCTTTATCCCTTCTTTCTTACTGATACTTATTATTGTTTTATTAAATTCTTGTATCAGTGACAATATTCGAATATTTATTTATTATTCTATATGTATAATTTCATAGAATGCACTATTCTACGATTAGTACACCTATATATATTTTATCATTAAAATAAAAATAAATAAAGAAATAACTCTTATTCAAATAATTTATGAACATATTCTATCTATACTGTTAATTGTTAATAAATGAAAGGAAAATAATATTATGACAAAGTTAAATCAAAAAACAAAATTCAAACTTATTGCTGAAGACTGGTTAATTTTTAAAAAATTAAGTATCAAACAGTCAACTTATATTAAATACGATAATTTATTAAAAATTCATATTTTCCCTTATTTTAAAGATATGGAATTTTTAGATATTGATGATGTATCAATATCCATCTTTTTATCAAAAATGTGTGACAAATTATCTGCTAGTACAATTAAAACCATCTATTATCTAATTCAAGCTGTTTTAAACTATGGTAGTAAAAAATATAAGCTGGATTTAAGATACTATAATGTAAAATTACCAAAAATAAAAAGAAATGCTGTATCTTTAAGCGAAACTGAACAAATCATTATTGAAAAAAAAGCTAATGAACTAAATAAAGAAATAACTAGAGCTATCTTTTTAGGTTTATATGCTGGATTAAGATTAGGTGAGATATGTTCTTTGAAATGGGAAGACATTAATTTTGATAGAAAAACTATCAATGTTAATAAATCAGTACAAAGAATCAGAGATATTTCTAATAATTCTAAAACTGTTTTATTGATTGGTACTACAAAATCTAATAATTCAAATCGAATTATTCCAATTTCTAGTCCTTTATTAAAATATTTGAAACAAATATATTTTAATAAAGGTGATTGTTATGTATTAAATGATAAAGAAAAAGTAATTGATCCTCGAAAGATTCAGTTTCAATTTAAAAAGTTATTAGATGAATGTAATCTATCAGATATCAATTTTCATATGTTAAGACATACGTTTGCCACAAACTGTATCAAATTAGGAATAGATGTTAAATCACTTAGTGAAATATTAGGCCATTCTAATGTTAATACTACATTAAATCTATATGTTCATTCATCATTAGAATTTAAAATGCAGCAAATGAATAAATGGGAAAACTTTATCTCTGATAATATCGTAGAATAGTGCATTCTATGAAGTAATCATAATTGTATCAGAGAGGGGGCTAAGAGTTATTGATAGGGGGATTATTAGTATGCTTTAAAAGTTAATAAAAATTTAATAAGAATATAAGTAGAAGGAGATGATTGAGGAATAGATGTTAAATTAATAATATTATTATGACTATCAAATATGTGAAAGGAGTAAAAAATATGAAAAACAAAAAAATAAAAAAGATAGGCTCTGGTATATTTGTATTAGTTGTGATTCTTGCAATGATAATTGGTTTAATGCCGCAAGAATCAGTATATGCGTTAGAAGGGAAAACATCTGATAATAATACAACTAATACATATACAGATTCTCTTGGTGGTGATACATCAACACAATATACTGGTCGTGTTTGGACAGATAAGACAGTATATGATGGAAATGCAACATTTACTGGAGATGTTAATGAAGGATCTCCTGAAGGGGTTACAATTGAAAATGATTCAGACTTTTTAGTTGCGTATTCCGCTCTAGCAAGTTCACAGTCTATCACTGGTCAAACTCAAGTACCAGTTGATGTTGTGTTTGTAATTGATAATTCCAATAGTATGGATGATAGGATAGGTGGAAATTCTAACCAAACGCGATTACAAGCAACAGTTGATGCTGTAAATGATTCTATTGGTAAACTTATGGATGCTAATAAGGATTCACGAGTGGCGGTAGTTATTTATGGATTAAGTTCAAAAATTTTGATGCCACTAAATCATTATGAACGACGAAGTGATGGTAATTATATTACTCTTCAACAAAATGGTTCAGATACAGTTTTTTTATCTCCAAATTCGAGGTATTCTGTATCAATGTCAAGTGATGATAGAGGAACTAATACTCATATAGGTGTTGATACAGGAATGGATATTTTAGCAGAAGCCAGTGAAATTGAGAGCAATTTGCAAGATGGCACTAAAGTAAAGCATGTTCCTATTTTAGTATTATTATCTGATGGTGCTGCTACAGCATCTGGCCAAGGCGACTGGTGGAATCCTAATGGAACTTTAGGCTCAGGTACTAGTACTGCAAATTCATATAGTTTAAAAGTGGCTATGAATGCATCATATATGAAACAACGAGTAAATGATCATTATGGTGTTAGTTCAGATTCCCCTTATGCTACAAAGATATATACAATTGGAATGGGAATCGAACAATTGAGACAAACTGGTTGGAATGTAAATAATACAGATTATCATCGTGCCCAGATAGCCTTAGATCCAGGTAATCATATTGATGATAACAATAATGTGGCGAATGCAATTAGAACGCAGTGGAATAACTATTTAAATAATCGAACTGCAAGCTTGGACAGATATACATTTAATCATCCAAATTCAAATGATATTACAACAATTGCTTATAATGATGGGTATTATTCTGCAGAGAATGCTGAAGATGTAAATAATGTATTCAGTGATATTACTAGTGTAATTTTAACTGATGCACCAATGATTCCAACTGAAGTTAGTGGTGATAATCCAGCAGAAGATGGATATATTACATATACTGATCCTATTGGTAAGTATATGGAAGTTAAAGATTTTAAAGCCATGATTTATGGTGGACAAGTATTTGAAAATCCTACAAAAAACACAGATTCTAATGGCATTACTACATATACATTTAGTGGTAAAATACATAGTGAGGTATACGGAGAGCAAGATGCTAGTCACATAGAAATCACTTTAAAAGAAACTGATGAAACACAGGAAACTGATAAAACACAGGTTTTAGAAATAAAAATTCCAGCTTCAGCAATTCCATTACGAGTTAATACTATTAATTTAAATTCTGATGGATCTGTAAAAACTAATACATCTAATAATGCTTATCCAATGCGTATACTTTATACAGTAGGATTAAAAGATGGGATTGTAGATGAAAATGGTGTTGTTACAGATCAGGTAAGTGCTGATTATATTAAAGATCATTTAAATAGCGATGGTACAGTTAATTTTTATAGTAATCTATATAGTGGTAATACGGAAGATAATCAAAGTGTAGGTGATGCTACTGTTAGCTTTAAAGCTGCAGCAACAAATCAATACTATTTCTTCCAAGAAAATACGCCATTATACGAAGATGAGCCTTGTACTATTAAAGCTGCAACTTTTGAAGAAAATAGAACTTATTATTTTAAACAACAGTATTATGAAGGTACAGAATTAAAAACAGTTACTATTAGTCGTAAAGGCGCAATGCTAAATACTTATACTGATATTATAGATGGACAGTTACATATTAAAGCTGGAAGTCCACGTATTGGAAATTTAGCTCATTTTACTGGTGTAAAAGATTCTAATACAACAAATACAGCAACAAATTACTATGTTCCTACATATGAACTTGATTCAGCTAATGGACATTTTGTTGTTTATTTAGGAAATAATGGTGTAGGGAAAGTAAAAGCAACTGGAACTTTAGAAATATCTAAAACAGTAACAGCTGATGAAGGTTTAACCGCACCTGATAAAGACTTTACTTTCACAGTTGCTTTGACAGATGCAAATGATGAAGGATTAAATGGAAGTTATGATTATACAATTGTTGATTCTAGTGGTGAAGCTATAAAAAATGCTGATGGTACACCAATAGTAGGTACTATATCAAATGGTGGAAAATTAACATTGAAAAAAGATCAAAAAGCTAACATTACAGGATTACCACATGGCGCAAACTATAAAGTAACTGAAAGTGCAGTTAGTGGTTTTGAAACAAAATCAATTGGTGCAACTGGAACAATCAGCGCTGGTCAAACTATTACAGCAGCATTTACTAATAACTATTCTGTAACACCAGTTACTTTAAATGGGTCAATAAATCTTCCAGTTGAAAAAGTGCTTACTGGTCGTGATTGGCAAGAAGGTGATAGTTTCACATTTGAAATTAGCTCTACAACTGCAACAGATCCACTTCCTGAACAACCATCAGTAACAATAGATTCAAATACAGATAATCATAAAACTGCATTTGGAAATATTACATTTACGAAACCTGGAGAATATACATACACTATTATAGAGAAAACAGATAATAAAATTTTAGGCATAACATATTCAGATGCTGCTTATAATATAAGTGTGAAAGTTACAGATAAAGGTAATGGTACATTAGAAATTGAATCTAATATGTATAAAACATCTGAAGATGATGGAACAGAAATTTCTAAAGAAAATATTCAAAAAGTTGATAAGGCAATTTTTACTAATACTTACAATGCAACTAGTGCAAAAATAAGTTTGTTAGCTACAAAATCGTTAAGTGGAAATAAAGAATTATTAAATAGTATGTTCCAATTTAGAATAAGAGCAATTACACCTGGAGCTCCTATGCCTGGACAAACTGATGGAAATGGAAACGTTATAGTTTCTAATATTGGATCATCTATTAGTTTTACTAACATAGAATTTACTCCAGCTATGATTGGAAATACATATACTTATGAGATTTCTGAAGTAATTCCATCAGATGCAAAAGATAATGTTCTTAATGGAATAACATATGATAGTAAGAAATATACAGTTGATGTTGAAGTAACTGCAAGTAGTGATAATGATACCTTGGTTGTAATAGCTACACCAACATATAAAAATAGTGATGGTAATATAGTTGATAGTGTTACTTTTAATAATAAGTATGAAGCAACAAGTGTAACTCTTTCAGAAGATACGAATACAGCTATTCATGGAATTAAAACATTGAATGGACGTGATATGAAAGATGGCGAAACTTTTAGCTTTACTTTAACACCAGATGAAAATACGCTTTCAGCAATCACTGCTAAAGATGTTAGTGTAGGAGATTTAACTGCTTCAGTTGAAAATGGACAAGCTGGTGTACCACAATTATTTAATTTTGGAGATATCACTTTTACAAAACCTGGAAATTATGTATTTAAAGTAGCAGAAGATGAAGGTAATGCTGGTGGTATTACTTATGATGAGCATGACTGTACTGTTACAGTTGTAGTAACGGATAATGGAAATGGTCAATTAGAAGCAGCTGTTACTTACAACAATGGAACAGGAAGTACAGATAATACTCAGTCAGTTTTTGTAAATACTTATCAGGCAGTTTTTGATACTGATACGGCTGTTAATATCAATGGAACAAAGACTCTATCAGGTAAAGCTTTAGAAGCGAATGAATTCTTCTTTACTGTGGAAGCACAAGATAATGCTCCTATGGGTGCAAGCAGTAGCACTAATCCTAGTGATAATGCAGGAAGTATAGGATTGTTAAAAAATATTTCATATGAACAAGCAGGTACTTATGAATATATTATTAAAGAACAAATTCCTGAAACTAAACGTACAGGAATGACTTATGATGAATCTATTTATAAAGTTATTGTAACAGTAACTGATGATTTGAATGGAAATCTAAAAGCAACTTCAAAAATTGAAAAGAGTAGTGATGGTGGAACAAACTACACTGATGCAAACAGTATTGAATTTAAAAATAGTTATGAACCACTTTCAGCAACAATGACTCCACTTGCAGTTACGAAAGTATTAAGTGGTGATAGAAATAATGGATTAAACGCTGGTGAATTCTCTTTTGAAATAAGTACTAATTCAGAAGATGGAATTATTTTACCAGCAAATAAAGTTGTTACTAATGATGCCAATGGAAAAGTACAATTTGAAAATATTACTTTTACAAAAGCAGGAACCTACGTTGTTTCGATAAAAGAAGTTGTTCCAGATAATAAAGTAGATGGTGTAACTTATGATGAGCACACTATAGAATCTACATTTAATGTAACTGATAGAAATGGCCAATTAGTTGTAACTAGATCAAATACAACTGGTAGTCAGACTTTCGAAAATGTTTATAATACAACAGGTAATGTAGATGGTGCAACTAATTTAAAAGTTACAAAAGTATTAGAAGGCCGTGATTGGCAAGCTGGTGATTCATTTAGCTTTGTATTAAGTGGAAATGATGATACAACAAATACAGCAATTAAAAATAAAGATATTATCTTACCTGATAATGCTAAAGGAATTACAATAACAAATGAAAATGAAACAAAATCAGCTGTATTTGGTGATATTACAATCAAAAAACCAGGAACTTATAAATTTACTATAAGCGAAGATGCACCTGATCCAGTGATAAATGGAATTACATATGCCGATGCAAAAGTAATTACAGTTACTGCTACTGATAATGGTAATGGAACATTAAATGTTACAGTATCAGGAAATACTGATTTGACTTTTGTAAATACTTATACTCCTAATGAAGCAATACTTAACGGTGAAGCTAATTTAAAAGTAACAAAAGTAATAGATGGTCGTGACTGGTTAGCTACAGATAAATTTAGCTTCAAATTAGAATCTGGAGATAATAACACAGAATTGGCAATTAAAAATAGCATTGTAAAAATGCCTGGTAGAACTCTTGTAATTGATAATGATAATAAAAATACTGCAAGTTTTGGTGATATTACATTTACAAAAGTAGGAACATATAAATTTAAAATAAGTGAAGTAGAAGGAGATATTTCAAAAGTAACTTATGATAAGACATCAAAAACAATTACTGTTGAGGTAGTTGATAATAAAGATGGTACAATGAGTGCAACTATTGTTACTAATGAAAGTGATGATTTAACATTTACAAATAAATATACTCCAGATCCAGCAATTGTTGGTGCAACTAATTTAGCAGTAAGTAAAACGTTAACTGGTCGTGAGTGGAATGATACTGATGTATTTACATTTAGTATAGAAGCAGTTGATTCAACTACAAAAAATGCTGTTGAAGCAAAAGAAATTATATTAGAAAATCCAGAAACTAGTATAAATAAAGATACTGCGCGTCATACAGCAGCCTTTGGTAATATTAAATTTACAAAACCTGGTAATTATCAATTCAAGGTAACAGAGGAAAAAGGAAATATTAAAGGTATTACATACGATCCAAGTGAAAAATATGTCAATGTTAGTGTTACAGATGATAATAATGGAAAATTAGTAGCTAAGGTTAATGGAGAAGATCATGCAGTATTGGCATTTGAAAATACTTATGCCCCTGTTGATTCAGTAGTACTTAGTGGAGAAACATATTTAAAGGTAACAAAGAATCTCACAGGACGAGATAATGAATGGTTAGAAAAAGACATTTATATATTTGATTTGAAACCAGATACAACTGATACTATAACTGCTGAAGCTTATAATAATGGAAATATTATTTTAGGTAATAGCTCATTAGTAGTTAATAGAGGAAATAGAGATACTGCACATTTTGGTGATATCACATTCAAAACTGCGGGAACATATAAATTTACGGTTAGTGAAGTAGATACTGAAGTGGATGGAGTAGAATATGATCCTGCACCTACTAGAACAATTGTTGTCAATGTAACTGATAATCTTGATGGAACATTGAGTGCAGCACTTGACACTGAAAAAAGTCAATTATTAGAATTCAACAATGTTTATAAACCTAGTGAAGCCGTTCTTGAAGGAAGTACAGCATTAAAAGTAACAAAGAACTTTACAGGACGTGACTGGTTAGGTAGTGAATTTACATTTAACTTAGCAGCAGGTAATATTACTACTCAAGAAGCAATTACTGCTGAAAAAGTAATTTTAAGTAATGATAGTTTAACTATCAATGAAGGAAATAAAGATAGTGCAAGTTTCGGTAATATTAGATTTAAAGAAGCTGGAACATACGAATTTATCGTAAGTGAAGTAGAAGGAAATATCCCAGGAGTAACATATGATACTGCACCTAGAAAAATTATCGTTAATGTAGTAGATAATAATAATGGTGAATTAGTAGCAACTATCGATAAAGAAAGTAAAGCTTTAACATTCAACAATAGCTATGCACCAAATGCAACAACTCTTGTTGGAAGTGAAAACTTACGAGTAACAAAAACATTTACTGGTCGTGCAAATAATGCGTGGTTAGAAACTGATGAATTTAGATTTGTTATAAAGGCAGCTGCAAATGATTTTGCGACTATTGAAGCTGTAGAAAATGGTGAAATTATTTTACCAGATGATTTAGTAATTAATAGTACTAATAAAGATAGTGCCAGCTTTGGTGATATCACATTTATAAAAGCAGGAACATATAAGTTTACAATAGGTGAAGAAGAAGGAAAGATTTCAGGCGTAACTTATGATAAGACACCAAAAACTATTACTGTTAATGTAGTAGATAAAAATGATGGTACAATGGAAGCAACTCTTGTTGAAGGTAGTGGTGCTTTAACGTTCAACAATACTTATGCTCCTGAGCCAGTTCTTCTTGAAGGAAAAAATAATTTACAAGTAACTAAGAACTTTACTGGTCGTGCAGGAGATGAATGGCGAAATGATGATATCTTTGGATTTATTTTAGCGGCTGATGAAAATGATCCAGCAACTAAAGAAGCCTTAGATCAAGGAAATATTGTATTGCCTGAAAATACTACTTTAGTTGTGACAAATAAAAATAAAGATAATGCATATTTTGATGGTATTACATTTAAAGCAGTAGGAACTTATAAGTTTACAATAAGAGAAACAAAAGGTAATACTGCTGGTGTAAGCTATGATGAATCTGTAAAGAACATTATTGTTCAAGTTACAGATGATAATACTGGCGTATTAAAAGCAAGTGTTATTGAAGGTAGTGATACATTAACATTCAATAATACCTATGCACCTTTACCAGTAACTCTTGATGGAACTAAGAATTTAGTTGTTACAAAAGAATTCACTGGTCGTGCTAATAATCAATGGCTAGACACAGATGTATTTACATTTAATTTAACAGCTGCTGGTGATACATTAAAAGCTGTTGAAGCTGGTGATGTAAGATTCTTAGGAAATACAAAAGTTGAAATAAATAAAAATAGTAACAATACTGCAAGTTTTGGAAGTATTGAATTTACAAAACCTGGAGAATATACATTCAAAGTAAATGAAGTGGATGGAAAAATCCCAGGTGTGACTTATGATTTAGTAGATAGAGTAATTACTGTTAAAGCAGTAGACAACAATGATGGTTCAATGAGTATTAGCGTTAAAGGTAATGATGATTTAACATTTAGTAATGTTTATCAAACTGAAAATGTTATTTTAGACGGTAAAACAAATCTTAATGTTACAAAAGTATTGGCAGGTCGTAACTGGAATGATACTGATAGCTTTAAATTTGAATTAAAAGCTTCTGATGAAATAACAAAAGCAGCTGTTGAAGCTGGAAAGATTGAATTACCTGAAACTACATTGACTTTAACAAAAGCATTACAAACAAATAATTTTGGTGATATTACATTTAAAGAACCAGGAACTTATACATTAGAAATTTCTGAAGTAAATGAAAATATTGAAAGAGTTGGATATGATAGTCATGTAACTACAATAAGTGTTGAAGTTACTGATAACAACGAAGGTCAACTTGTTGTTGCAACACCTACAGTAAGTGGAGAAATGACATTTACAAATACATATACTCCTGCTCCTGTAACAGCAACATTACAAGGTACAAAAGTAATGAGTGGACGTGATTTAAAAGATACTGATAAATTTAGCTTTACAATTGAAGGTATCGATAACGCTCCAATGCCACAAGTTACAACTGTAGAAAATGATAAAGATGGTAATATCAGCTTTGCTCCAATTACTTATCGTGAAGCTGGAACTTATGAATACACAATCAAAGAAACTGGTGGATCAGCTGCTAGTGTTACTAATGATAGTGGAACAGTTAAAGCAACGGTAAAAGTAAGTTATGATATGGATACAGGAATTTTAACTCCGGATGTTACTTATGTAAAAGAAGGCGGAAATGGTGAAGGATTTACTTTCACAAATAAATATGTAGCAAGTCCAATCGTACTTGCAAATGGATTTAGTGCTACTAAAGTAGTAGAACCAAGTGAAGGAAATAATTATGAATTAAAAGGTGAAGAATTTGAATTCATGATTACGCCATCACAAAATAATCCAACAAGTGATCCAATTGAGCAAAAAACTGTAACAAATGATAAAAATGGAAATATAACATTTGCAACTGATATTAAATACACTGAAGCCGGAACTTATGTTTATGATGTAAAAGAAGTTAGCGGAAACTTAGGTGGTATAAGTTATGATGATACTGTATATACAATTACAGTAAAAGTAACTGATAATCAAACTGAAGGAAGATTAGAGGCTGAAGTTTCTACTGTAATCAAAGATAATAGTGTAGATAGTATTAAGTTTACAAATGGATATAATCCAAAAGCAGCTACTGCAGTTATTTCAGGTAAAAAAGTATTAACTGGAAAAGAATTAGCAGTTGATGCCTTTACATTCAATATAACAACAACTAATAATGCACCAATGCCAGAAAAAACTTCTGTAACAAATAGTGCTGCAGGATTAGTTCAATTTGATGAAATTACATATGATAGACCAGGTGAATATCATTATCAGATTAGTGAAGTAGATGCTGGTAAAGAAGGTTATACATATGATAAGATTGTAAAAGATGTGACTGTAAAAGTAACTGATGATAATGGTGAATTGAAGTCAGAAATTGTTAATAATGAATTTGAATTCAATAATATGTATAAAGCAAAATCAGTTACTATTGGTGGTAACAGTGCTCAAAAGATTGAAGCTGTCAAGAAATTAGATGGTCGTAAATTGAATGATAAAGAATTTGAATTTGAATTACTTGATCAAAATGGTACAGTTGTTGCAACAGCAGCAAATGATACTAAAGGAAACTTATATTTCAGCGAAATTGAGTTTGAAGAAGTAGGAACATATTATTTCACAATGATTGAAAAGAATAACAATTTAGGTGGAGTAACATATGATCAAAACACATATTTATTAGAAGTTGTTGTAACTGATGAAGGTGGACATCTAGGTGCTAAGATTAGATATATTGGTGTTGATAATAGTGAATTAGATACAGTAGTATTTAATAATAGTTATAAAGCAGTAGCGACAAGTATCCAATTAGGTGCAACAAAGATGTTAAATGGAAGAGATCTTAAAGCTAATGAATTTACATTTGTATTAAAGGATAAAGATGGAAAAGTAGTATCTGAAGCTTTAAATACAGCAAATGGATTAATTCAATTTGACAAATTGAATTTTGATAAAGTGGGAACTTATCAATATACTATTGTTGAAGTAAGTGGTAGTGATAAAACAGTTACTTATGATAATTCAGTATTTACAGCTACTGTCAATGTTACAGATGATGGTAAAGGTAATTTAAATGCTGAAGTTGTATATGATAAAACACCTGTCTTTACAAATGAAGTAAAAGCAAAAGATTCATCTTCAGTAGAAACTGATGATAAATATGGATATGAATATCTTGGAGCATTAACTATTTCTATGTTAGGTGGAATGGCTTTATATGCTCAAAGAAAGAAAAGAGTTATTAAATAATTGATAAAACTCAAAAGGTCTGTAAAGAGTATCAAACTCTTTATAGACCTTCTTTTTTAGAAAAATTATATTTTTTATTTTATTCTAATCCCTTGACAAAAGGAATCAAACAAATGAGAACAACTATTCCAACAATCCCAATAATAATTCCCATGATCATATTTTGCCAAACCATTGTCAAACACATTCCTACCCCTAAAAGTAAGGAACCAATGATTCCAATGAAAGTAGCTATAATAATTTTTCCCGATAATTTAACTGGTGTTTTATTTTCCATTTTTCGCCAAACAAATACCATAATAAGCAACACGATAATTCCAATAATTCCCATGATAATACCTGAATGCATTCCATTCAGGTATTAAAGCCATACACATACCTAGTGCAAATAATATTCCTCCAACAGTTCCTAAAATCGTTGCTACAAATGTACTTTTTTTCATTATCTGATTTTCTCCTTATTTATCATGTTTTAAAGCCGATTTTTCTTCTCTTTCTTTTTGTTCTTGTGCTAATCTTTTTTTAGCATCTTCTATAGATTCACCATCTTTGGTAAGATAGTTATCAACAAATTTATCTGATATTTTGTTAAAAGCTCCTACTACAGTTTTTTCAATGTTTTTGTACCCTCCAACAACACCTTCTTCAATATTTTTATAACTTCCTACGATTTCTTCTGCAATTTTTTCATTTGCTTTTACTAATTTTGATTTTGCCATTTTTATAATCTCCTTTCGTTTTGACATATACAGAATAGAATCAATTTATTTGTGAATTATTTATATTTTGTTTCTAAATTGTTAAATAATATATTTATTGATAGGTAATAAGTATTCAACATTATTGACAAAGTGGTTAGGGAGTTAACATGAGGTTTTTTGCTTTAGATTCACTATATCAGCGTTAGAAATTAGTTCCATAACAAATTGAAAACAAAAATATTTATTTTTGAATTTATGGGGAATATGTAGAAAACATAGAATAAGACCTGTTCTTGTATAGGAAAATTGCTCTTTATTATTTATAAATTGATAAATATCATTTTTTAAAATATTAAAAATTTTATTTGGTACATATATTTGAATACGCATATTTTCATAAATTTTTGTTTCTTGATTTTTATAGTTGTCTTCTTCAATTGCAAAGTCTTTATAGTTAAAGCTATAAAAAACCTTTTCATCTAAAGATATTGAAACATGATTATATCCTCCATGACATATAGTTGTTACTAATTTACTTAAAAAATTTGAATATTTAATTAGTAATAACATTATTTTTTATATAATAGTTCTTTATATGAATCTTGGATTATTGTATGATAATAATATTTATAGATTGTTTTAAATGTGTTTAAAAAATATTAATAATTTTAAACGATTAATAAACTATAACTAGAATAATCAAATACTTTTTTATGTTTTACACCAGTTTTAGGTTTTTTATCAAGATGATTTGAGCAATTATTATAAGATTTAAAATTTTATATTTACTTAATATTAGTTATCACAGTATTCGTGTATAACGATATTCTGCTTTTTGTTTGACTTATAATGAAGGGTGGAAAATGGAAATAAACAATTTAACTGATAAGTTTTCTGATTTAATATTTTAAAGAATATTTTATATTATGCTGTTCTAGGTAGATTAGAAAATGTTACTATTTAGCAAAATTCAAATGATATAAGAGCTTTAGAAAGGCATTTTTTAATATTGAGAAAAATTAAAGTATTTGTTCGCAGGTAATACACTTACAAGGTTACAAAAAAGGCTAAAATATAGATAAATGAAGCAATTCGCTGTTTGTGGGGTGTTAATTTTACGGAAAAGTCTGTTACATTTGTCTTGAAAGGAGTGAAAATGTAATGTATGGATACTAAAAAAATAGGAGCATTTATTGCATTAAAACGTAAAGCTAAAGGACTTACGCAAGAACAGCTTGGTGAAAGGTTAGGAGTTAGTAATAAAACGATTTCTCGTTGGGAAAATGGAAATTATATGCCTGATCTTTCTCTATTAGAGCCATTGAGCCGGGAACTTGATATTACTTTAAATGAATTACTTGCTGGAGAAGCAATCGAAGCAGCTGGGGCAGTTGAATATTCAGAGAAAAATATAATCAGTACATTAGATTATAGTGCTGAAAAAATCAAGAATGAACATAAAAAGATTTCTGTTTTTATTATGGTGATGGGAATATGTTTATGTTTTTGTGCTTTTGTTATTAGCTCACCAGAAAGCAGCTGGAGTTCAATTTATTCAATTATTGGTCTTGTACTATTTATTACAGGTGTTTTTAGAGAATTGAAAGTAACAACGATCCGAAAAAAACTGTTGATTAGTGTTTGCTTATTCCTATTAATATTATCTGCTTTTTTTGTAATAGATTTTATTGGTGTCAGTACATCAAAAAGGCCACCGATTTATAGATATTTAGCAGAAACAACATTTGTGAAAAACAAAGTGATTTTATACAAAAATCCTTTTTATCATGTATATCAAATCAATGCTGATACGCCTAATGAATACTTTGTGATCGACACCAAAAAAGAATATACGATTGATACTGTTATGATCAGTCCTTTTAATAGAGAAAAAAGTGGTATAGACAATATTATTAAATATCAAAGTAAATATATTGGTGATAACAGCAATACTGAGGGATTAATTGAAAATTTGCCTCTTTCTGAATATGGATATGTATTTGAAATCAATTCACAAGATTGCAGGTTGACGATCGATTATCATTTTACCGATTGGTATGGAAATGATAATTTGTATGTGGAAAAGAGCATGATTTATAATGCAGCTTCTATCTTTGCTTTAATAGAAAATGTTCAGTATATCAATTTCAATTTTAGTGGAAGCGCTTATTGTATTACAAGGAATATTTTTGAACAAAATTATCCTAATTGGAAAAAAGTGCTTCAAAGAGCACAGATTGATAAAAATAATTTTAACCAATATGTTGAGATGAAAATGAATGATACAATATTTGTAGAAGATATCTTTGATATTTTTGAAAAAACTAGATAGCATAGTTTGTAAAGGGGGCAAAATGATGTGTTTTAAGAAGATCAAGTATAGTTAGTTTAATACTACAACTAAATATGTGAATGTCCTAGCTTGTATAAACATTATGTTTTTGGTACTAGATCATATTTTGCTGTATAGTAGTAAGAGATGAATTACTATCTCAATGGTATTAAAGTTAATAAAGTTTGTAAATATGTGATATTTTAATATTTATAGATAAAGAAAAAAGATTATAGTTTGTATGTGATTTTTATAAAAAGCTTTTTGAATATGATTTAATTTCAACAAAAACTGAGGTATAATAAAAAGCAGAAAGAAGGATTAGAATGAATTATAAACAAGAAGCATTAAATTTACATAAAAAATTAGGTGGTAAATTAGAAATCAAATCACGTGTGACACTAAAGAACAAAGATGATCTAGCATTGGCGTATACTCCTGGTGTAGCACAACCCTGCTTAGAAATCAAAAAAGATATTAGCAAAAGTTTTACATTAACACGTCGCTGGAATACAGTTGCTGTTATTACAGATGGTAGTGCAGTATTAGGATTAGGCGATATTGGTCCTGAAGCTGGGATGCCGGTTATGGAAGGAAAATGTATTTTATTTAAAGAATTTGGTGATGTTGACGCTTTTCCATTATGTATTAGAAGTAAAAATGTAGATGAAATTGTTAAAACTATCGCTTTATTATCAGGAAGCTTTGGGGGAATAAATTTGGAAGATATCAGTGCCCCACGGTGTTTTGAAATAGAAAATCGATTAAAAGAACTTTGTGATATTCCGGTATTTCATGATGATCAACATGGTACAGCAATTGTTGTTAGTGCTGCATTAATAAATGCCTTAAAACTAACAGGTAAGAAAATAGAAGAAATAAAAGTAGTTCAAAATGGTCCGGGTGCTGCAGGTACTGCAATTATTAAAATGTTACAGGCCTTAGGTGTTAAAGATATTATTGCTGTTGATGAACATGGTATTTTATCTTTAGGAAGAGAAGCTGGATTAGAAGGTCAAAAAGAAGAATTAGCTAAGCTAACTAATCCTCGTAAAATTAAAGGTGGTTTAAAAGAAGCCTTAGTAGATGCAGATGTTTTTATTGGAACGAGTGTTGCTAATTGTCTTCAAAGTGAGATGATTAAAACAATGAATTCAAAACCTATTATTTTTGCACTAGCAAATCCTGTTCCTGAAATTTTGCCTGAAAAAGCTAAAGAAGCGGGAGCTATGATTGTCTGCACAGGGCGCAGTGATTATCCTAACCAGGTTAATAATGTATTAGTTTTCCCAGGGGTGTTTAGAGGTGCCTTGGATGTTCAAGCGTCACAAATTACAGAACATATGAAAATTGCAGCAGCTTATGCGATTGCTGAAATATTAGATGAAAAAGAATTATCGGCTGATAATGTTTTACCATCAATTTTTGATTCTCGAGTTAAAAAGGCAGTAAGTGAAGCTGTAAAAAAGGCTGCGGTTGAAGATGGTGTAAATCGTATTTAGGGGGAAAATTATATTAAGGAATTATATTATGTTTTAATGAAAAATAAGTTAGGCAATGTTAAAAAATGTAAAACCTTGATCAAACATGGAATGATTAAAGTAAATGATGAGATTATTACTAATACTAAGTATTTAATAAAGAAAGATGATAAAATAATTTATAATAATCTCATGTTAAAAGCACAGCCTTTTAGTTACTATATGATGAATAAACCGACTGGATATATTTGTGCTAATCGAGATATTAAAGAAAAATGTGTTATTGACTTAATTGATAATAAAGAATGTTATTGTTTGGGGAGGTTAGATAAAGATACAACAGGTTTGCTGGTTATAACCGATGATCCAACTCTTTCAAAAAAATTACTTTTGCCACAAAATCATAGCGAAAAAAAATATTTAGTAAAAACTAAAGAAATACTAAATAATAATTTAATTGAACTCTTTAAAAGTGGAATTATAATTGATCAAGATATTAAATGTTTGCCTGCAAAATTAGAAATCATAGATGATCACCATTGTTTTGTAACAATTAATGAAGGAAAATATCATCAGATAAAAAAGATGTTTTTATCTTGTAATAATCAAGTAATCAGTCTAAAAAGGATTGCATTTGCAGGGATAAAATTAGATGAAGATTTAAATTATGGTGAGTATCGAAATTTAACAGATAAAGAATTGAAATTACTTGTTTAAAATGAATATTATAATTAAACTGACTAAAAAATATAGTCAGTTTTTAATATAAGAGATATTGTGTAAACTTTATTTTTATTACTTAGATTATATTGATAAAATTAAGATTATTTATATTTTTTATGGTATAATTATTTCCTAAAGAAAGGAATGATAAGTATGGGAATCTATTTAAATCCAACAAATCAGAATTTTTATGAAGCGATTAATAAAGAAATATATGTTGACAAATCTTTATTGATTGAAAGAATTGAGCATTTGAAAGAAAAAGTGAATAAATATCTTTGTATATCACGACCAAGAAGATTTGGAAAGAGTACCGATGCCAATATGTTAGTAGCTTATTATTCCAAAGGCTGTGATTCATCACAGATATTCAATGATTTAAAAATCAGTCAAACAGAGTTATATCAAAAGCATTTGAATAGACATAATGTCGTCTATTTAAATATGCAAAAATTCTTAAGCATGACACCAACAATAAAAGATATGCTTGAATTATTAAGTGAGGAAGTCATAGAAGAATTGGAAGAATGCTTTAAAGTCAAAAAGAGTAGAAATATTTTATCGCTGTACTTATCAAAAGTATATAGTCGTACAAACGAACAGTTTATATTCATTATTGATGAATGGGACTGTATCTTTAGAGAATACAAAAATGATAAAGAAGTCCAAAATCAATATTTGGATTTTTTAAGAAATCTATTGAAAGATGAACCCTATGTAGAACTTGCCTATATGACGGGGATCTTGCCAATCAAGAAATATGGAACTCATAGTGCTTTGAATATGTTTGATGAAATCTCGATGATTGATTCAGAGCCGTTGCCAGAATATATGGGATTTACAGAAAAAGAAGTTGAAAAACTATGTCATCAGTATAATATCAGTTATGAAGAAATGAAAGAATGGTATGATGGTTATCATTTGACAGATATGATATCAACATTTTCACCAAGATCAGTAGTAGCATCGATTACAAGGAAAAAGTTTGGGAATTATTGGACATCAACGGAGACATATGAAGCCTTAAGAGTGTATATCGATATGAATTATGACGGCTTAAGAGATGATGTTGTCAAATTATTGGCAGGAGAAGAAGTATATTTGAATACAGACAAGTTTCAAAATGATATGACGACGTTCAAATCAAAAGATGATGTTTTAACACTGCTGATCCATCTAGGTTATCTAGGATATAACAGTTCTGATCAGACATGTTATATCCCTAATAAGGAAGTAACAAGTTCGTTTATAGCATCGATTGAAGATTCATCATGGAATGAAACGACGAAAGCGTTATTAAACAGCAGAGCCTTATTAGAAGCGACATGGAATAGAGAAGAAGAATTAGTAGCCAAGTATATCGAAGAAGCGCATTTGGATACAGCGATACTAACATATAATAATGAAAATGCGTTATCCTATACGATTTCGATTGCGTATATATATGCCAGAAATCATTATACGATAATAAGAGAGATGCCAAGCGGTAAAGGATATGCAGATATGGTGTTTATACCTAAAGATGATAAACCAGCGATGATAGTAGAGTTAAAATGGGATCAGGAAGCCAAGACAGCTATCAATCAGATCAAAGAGAAGAAATATTATTATGAATTAGAGAAATATTTAGATGATCTATTATTAGTAGGAATCAGTTATGATAAGAAGACTAAAAAACATAGCTGTATAATTGAAAGATATAGATAAAGGAGGTGAAAAAAATGGGGATATATTTAAATCCAGGAAATTATGGTTTTAAAGAAGCAGTCAACAGTGAAATCTATGTAGACAAATCATTACTGATAGAATATACCAACAGGATAATCAATACGAATATGAAAAACATCTGTGTATCGAGACCAAGAAGATTTGGAAAGAGTACTGATGCTAGGATGATAGCAGCATATTATGATCAAAGCTGTGATTCATCGAAACTGTTCAAAGAGCTGAAGATAGCCAAGAGTGAGGGATATCAAAAGCATTT
>NZ_JMLH01000023.1 GCF_000686665.1 Thomasclavelia saccharogumia DSM 17460
TGATTCATGGACAGCATTGCAAGAAGCAATCGAAGCAGCAACTGAAGTCATGAATGATGAAAATGCATTAGAAAGTGATGTAACAGAAGCGTTAAATAACTTAACAGAAGCAATTGGAAACTTAATCTTAAGAGCTGATAAGACAAGATTACAAACACAATATGATAAGTTAGACAGCTTAGATAAGAGTGTTTATACAGAAGCAAGTGTAGCTAAATTGGTTGAACCAATGGCAAATGCCAAAGCAGTATTAGATGATCCAGATGCAACTCAAGAAGCAGTCGATAATGCATATGCAGAGTTAATAAGAGCAGAATTATCATTAAGATTGATTCCAAATAAGAATCTATTACAAGACTTAATTAATAAAGCAAATGGACTAAATGCCACAAATTACAGTGCGAAGACATGGAATGTAATGCAAGATGCTTTAGAAGAAGCCAAAGCGGTACTAGATGATCCAGAAGCAAGTCAGGCAGAAGTTGATAATGCTAAAGAAGTTTTAGCAAAAGCAATTGCGGGATTGGAAACAAGTAATTCAGTCAAAGCCGGTGATACAACAGCAAGTGTCGCTACTGGAGATACAATAAATATGTTATATCCACTTGCAGGATTGGCAGCAGCATCTATTGTTTTCTACGGAAGTAAGAAAAAGAAAGAAAAAAAAGATTAATAATTTAGGGTACCTATATTAAGGTACCTTATTTTGATTATAATTTTTAGATCTTAATTTAGTATATTTTGAATAATTTTATAATAGATTAAATAAATAAAAAATTTTTAAATTATTTTAGCACTTGTGTTGACAAAGTGCTAAAAAGGAGTATAATGGTTTTAGCACTTAGGAATGGCAAGTGCTAAAAAAGGAGTGATTAAAATGATTAAGCCATTACATGATAATGTTATTTTAAAAAAAGAAGAAGTAGAAAATAAGACATCAAGTGGGATTATTTTAACAACCGAAACTAAAAAAATTCCAAGTGTAGCAACTGTTGTTGCGGTAGGACCTGAATGTAAAGCAGAAATTAAAGAAAATGATAAAGTAGTTTATAAAGAATATTCAGGAACAGATATTAAGATTGATGAGATAGATTATATTGTAATTAGTGAAAAAGATATTTTAGCTTATATTGCTTAGGAGGTAATAGTTATGAGTAAAGAAGTTAGATTTTCGAGTGATGCCCGTAAGGCAATGTTGAAAGGTGTTAATATTCTTGGGGATGCTGTATGTGTTACTTTAGGACCTAAGGGACGTAATGTTGTTTTGGAAAAAAGCTATGGTTCACCATTAATTACTAATGATGGTGTAAGTATTGCTAAAGAAATTGAATTAGAAGATAAATTTGAAAACATGGGTGCTAAATTAGTATATGAAGTAGCCAATAATACTAATGATGTTGCTGGTGATGGTACTACTACAGCAACTATTCTTGCTCGTAATATGATCAATAATGGGATCAAAGCAGTTGATAAAGGATGTAATCCAGTATTAATGCGAGAAGGAATTGAATATGCAAGTAAAGAAGTTGCTAAAACTATTTTAAAGAACTCACGTAAAGTAGAAACAAGTAATGACGTAGCGAGTGTTGCGACAATATCTGCGGGTAGCAAAGAAATTGGTGATTTAATTGCTGAAGCAATGGATAAAGTTGGTCGTGATGGAATTATAAACGTTGATGAAAGTAATGGTTTTGATAATGAATTAGAAATCAGCGAAGGTATGCAGTATGATAAAGGATATGTATCTCCATATATGGTTTCTGATCGTGAAAAGATGCAAGTAGAATTGGAAAATCCTTATGTTTTAGTAACTAACCATAAAATTAGTAATATTCAAGAAATTTTGCCTGTTTTGGAACAAGTACTTCAAGTTAATAAACCACTATTATTAATTGCTGAAGATTTTGAAAATGAAGTTATTTCAACATTGGTATTAAATAAACTAAGAGGTACTTTCAATGTAGTTGCTACTAAGGCTCCTGGATTTGGTGATAATCAAAAAGAAATGCTTCAAGATATTGCTGCGTTAACAAATGCAAAATTCTATAACAAAGAATTAAACATGAAATTAGAAGAAATGAAGTTGGAAGAATTAGGTACGATCAAAAAAGTAATTGTTACTAAAGATAATACAACAATGATCAGTGGTAATGATGCTAGCGATGAATTGAAAGAACGTATCGAAGAAATCAAAACAAGAATTGCTAATACAACTAGTGATTATGATAAAAAACAATATCAAGAACGTCTTGGTAAATTAACAAATGGCGTAGCTACAATTAAAGTAGGAGCTACTACAGAAAGTGAATTAAAAGAAAAGAAGTTAAGAATCGAAGATGCTTTAAATGCTACCAAAGCTGCAGTTGCTGAAGGAATCGTTATCGGTGGTGGAGCTGCTTTAGTAGAAGCTTATAATGAATTAAAACCAGTATTAAAAAATGAAAATGTAGATGTTCAAAAAGGTATCAATATTGTAATGGAAGCATTGTTAGCACCAATTTGTCAAATTGCTGAAAATGCAGGATATAACTCAGAAGATATCGTTGATGGACAAAAGAATGCTGCTAAAAACATTGGTTTTGATGCTAAAGCTGGTAAATGGGTTGATATGTTTGAAGAAGGTATCATTGATCCAACTAAAGTAACACGTAGTGCATTATTGAATGCTGCTAGTATTTCAGCATTATTTATCACTACAGAAGTTGGAGTTGCAGAAATTAAGTCTGATGAACCAGAAACTCCTGCTGCTATGCCTGGTGGAATGTACTAATTATAGAAATAATTATAAATATAAACGAAAGGGAATTAGTTAACGTTACTAATTCTCTTTTTTATACAGAATATTAATAATTCATGATATAATTCTAAATATATGATTTTTCATTCAAACTGAAATGAATAAGGTGATTTACATCGCTGAGTAGTTATACATTTTTGTCATAATATGTCAATAACTTTTTTTACTTTATTGACTTTTTTGGAGAGAATGTTATTATAAAAAAGAGTAGAGTAGAAAAATGAGAAAATAGATAAAACAGTACAAAAAACTAAATATACAATAAAAATTATTTTTACATAATATCTCATTTTAAACACCTGGAAACGTTGTAACAACTCTATCGAGGTGGTTTTTTACGTCAACTGACGTTTTTTGCTTTATTACTGTGGTACTCTAGAATGGACGAACGCATTCTAGGGAGGTGAGAGGAGTGATATGGATGTGTATGGAAATCACAGGATTAAAAAATGAGTTGATGAACAAAGGATATGATATACATAATTTGGATGATAATCAAATAGAAGAGGCTGCTGAAATTTTATTGAATAAATTTAATATATATAAATTTCCTTTAAATATTGTAAAAGTTGCAGAAAAAATGGGATTGCAATTATTAACAGTAAAATTTAAAAATAATGAAGATAATCACATTGGTGGAGCACTAGCAATAAATTCAATGCTAACTTTAGAAGGATATAAAAGAGATAAAGTAATAAAAGTAAACAAAAACAATACACAAGGGCATTAACGTTTTACTATTGTTCATGAAATTTCACATTTAATTTTTGATTATTATTTTAAAGATATTCAAGTTCCATATTATGACTATTATGAAAATAATTTTTCATCTAATAATCCTGAAGAACATCGAGCAAATAGATTTGCCGCAGCTTTTTTAATGCCAAGAAGACGTTTTAGAGAAGAATATGATTATTTGACGAAAGAATTAGGTATAAAAGATAAAGAAGAAATTGAAAGTATGTTGGCTGAAAAATTTCTTGTATCACCTAGAGCTGTAGAGAAAAGAATATTAGAGGTTTTATAAAATGGAAGTGCCAAATGCAGGGCAAAATATTTTTGAGGATACAGAAGAACAAGAAAATTATTCGGATGACGCTACAGCAGATAAAGTAGATAGATTAGAAATCAAGAAGAGAAATGAGTCATATACAAGAATTTTAGAGAGATATTATTTATATATAGATAATATGCTTGATTTTAAAGAAGAAAAAAGAAATGCAATGTTTTGGGGAGCAATAGGGATATTGCTTATACCAATTCTTATATTTGGCATTGTTTTAATAATAATTGTTTCTAAAGATTTGAGTCAGATAGAAAATTTAGTTGCTTTTATTACAGCTATAGGAACGACTATATCTGCAATATATATTGTACCAACAAAAATTATTGAATATTTATTTAGTAATGAGGAAACACAACGAATTATAGAAATAATAAAAAATATTCAAGAATATGATAAAAATGTTAGAGATGATATAAGAGAAAGAAGAAAAAAAGAGAATAATACTTAAGAGTTGAATGAGGTAACCAAATAATTTAGGGGAAAGTCAAATTATTTTGAGGTCAACTTTAGGGGTTTAAAAAAAGACCGCTGAAATTTAAGAGACAACCTAAAAAATGTAAAAATTATTTTATAGGAACAACTTCAATTGAGGTTCTTACTCGATAATGGGTAACTAAAAATAAGGAAGAATTGAAATTAGTAAAAGGTAGTTGTTAAACAAACGACTACCTTTTTAGTATTATAATTCTTCAATTTCTTTGATCCATTCTTTTACATTAGCATCACTAGGCATTCGCCAGTCACCACGTGGTGATAGAGAAACAGTACCGACTTTAGGACCATCAGGGATACAGCTGCGTTTAAATTGTTGACTAAAGAAGCGCCAGTAAAATTTAGTAAGCCATTTTTTGATCGTTTCATCATTGTATTTGTCTTTGAATGCAAGTTTAGTTTTTCTAAATAGCTTACGTGGTTCATCACCAAAACGAACCATGTGATAAATAAAGAAATCGTGTAATTCATAAGGACCAACGATATCTTCTGTTTTTTGTACGATCTTGTCATTTTCTTGAGGTAATAACTCAGGAGAAACTGGCGTATCTAAAACATCTTTTAAAATTGTTTCCAATTTTTGACCGTGATATAAACTAGCAACATAATCGACTAAATAACGAACTAAAGTTTTTGGTACTGAAACATTGACAGCATACATACTCATATGATCGCCATTATATGTAGACCACCCCAATGCTACTTCTGATAAATCACCGGTTCCAATAACTAAACCACCAACTTGATTAGCTTTATTCATTAGAATCTCAGTTCTTGTTCTTGCCTGGACGTTTTCATATGTCACATCATGAATATTTTCATCTTGCTTGATATCTTTAAATTGAACTCTTACAGATTCAGTGATATCGATATCGTAGCTAGTAACATTTAATTCTTCCATTAAACCTAAAGCATTGTTTTTAGTTCTTGATGTTGTTCCAAAACATGGCATCGTAATAGCAATAATATTTTTAGTATCATAATTCAACTTTTTAAATGCCATCGTACAAACAAGCAAAGCCAATGTTGAATCTAATCCACCAGATATTCCAATTACTGCTTTTTTAATATTAGTTGCTTGTAATCTTTGCATTAAACCACGTGTTTGAATATCAAATACTTCTTTACAACGTTTTTCTCTTAACCTAAAATCACTAGGAACAAAAGGATGAGGATCATAGTAATAAGTTGTATTTAGGTCGATATTAGTTGATTCAAAGTAAATAGTTTCATAAGTATTTAATGATTTAAATGTGGTCATTTTGCGTCTTTCACTAGATAGTTTTTTTAGATCAAGATCACCATAAATGATTTCACTATCAAAACCATGACTTTCTTTGATCATCGTTCCATTTTCACTAATAATATGATGACCGCTAAATACGACATCAGTCGTACTTTCACCATTACCGGCATTACTATATACATATCCACAAATCAAACGAGCTGATTGAGAATTTACTAATAAATGGCGATAATCTTTTTTACTAGTAACTTCATTACTAGCTGAAGGATTTAAAATTAAAGTTGCACCGTTTAAAGCTAAATTAATACTAGGAGCGTTTGGTAACCACAAATCTTCACAAATTTCAACTCCAAATTTAAATTCGGGATTAGTTGTAGAAGCAAAAATATAGTTTTTTCCAAAAGGAATTTTTTGATTATTAAAAATAATTGTCGTATTTTCCTCCGGTGCAGGTTCAAAGCGTCTAGCTTCATAAAATTCTTGATAATTAGGTACATGTGTTTTAGGAACTAATCCTAATAACTTACCCTGGTGAATAACTGCAGCTACATTATATAAACTGTTTATATGCTGAAAAGGCATTCCAACAACAACAATAATATCTTTATTGATTGTTTCATCAATAATGATTGTTAATTGTCTTTTTGCCTCATTTAATAACCGATCTTGGTTAAATAGATCTTCACAAGTATATCCCGTTAAACATAATTCTGGAAATACTAAAACTTTAGTGCTATTTTCATAAGCCTGATTGATTAATTTACAAATCTGTAAACTATTATTTTTTACGTTAGCAATGCTTGTATCAAATGAAGCTGCAGCTACACGTATATATCCGTCTTTCATTATATCTCCTCCAATGCTTATATTGTACACTTTATCTTATTTCTTAACAATGAATAATTGTTTTTTTTAAGAAAATGGTAGATAAAAAGATAATATTTCCAGGGAAATTGTTTAAAATTAAGATATATTTAATTTTATATATAAGCCCATAATTTTAAAGCATAGCTAAGACTTGATGGTTTGTTGAATTTAGGGGAAATATGGTTTATAATTATATATATTTGGAGGGCTTTTCTATGAGTTTTGAAATGTTATCAAATTTAGGGATAAAAAAATATGAAATGTGTCGTGATGAACCAGGACGTTTTTTTGCGCGTTCGATAGTAGCTGGTCTTTATTTAGGGCTAGCAACAATTTTATCAGTTACTTTAGGAACATTATTGTTTCAAAGTAATTTAATTGCTTCTAAGATTGCTGTAGCAGCATCTTTTGGAATCGGACTAGTTATCATTGTTATTTTAGGATCTGAGTTATTTACTGGAAATTGTTTTACAACGATGATACCAGTGTATGGTAAAAAGTTAAAATTTACTCAGATCATTCCTATGTGGATCATTTGTTATATCGGGAATTTTATTGGGATTGCATTAATCTGTTTCTTATTTGTTAAAAGTGGCAGCAATCACGATTTATTTATTACTTATATTGAAAGTATTGTTAGTGGTAAGTTAACATTTGATGTATTAGAATTATTTATTAAAGGTGTTTTATGTAATTTTATTGTCTGTGTTGGGGCATATGTCGGAATGAAGATGCAGGATGATACAGCTAAAACAATTATTATGATGATTGTTGTAATGGCGTTTGTTTTACCAGGTTTTGAACATAGTATTGCTAATATGGGATATTTTACATTAGGAATAACAGGATTAGGAACAAGTTTTGACTGGTCATTATTACCTTTACATATGTTGATTGCAACGTTAGGTAATATTGTTGGTGGAGGAATATTATTAGGATTCCCGCTATATATGATGATAAAACCAAAGAAATAAATCTTCAGGTTAACTGGAGATTTTTTAGTAGTAAGATAATCAATTATTGATGGAGTAAGAATATAAGGTAAATAAAATGATAAAATTTCTTGATTTTTTTTTATAATTGAGTAGAATATACTTGTAAATTAGGTATTCTAAAAGAAAAGGAAGAGGTGCGACTCTTCCTTTTCGCTGTTTTACGGGCTATTATTCTAATTAAATCCGTTTAGACTTAATTAGATATAAAATTAGAAATAATATTATTAGGTATTCCATAATTGGAAACTCTACTATTTTTAATATAAGCCCGCTGGAATATGTTAACCATACGTTTCCTCCTTCCATTAAAACAGCAGGCAGCTACCTGCTTATATTTTATCATGGTAGATATGTTTTTTTGTCTCAACTTTGTTCCATGTTTGTCTTACAATTATCTTATTTTGAAAGTGTTTAGAAATTTCAAGAACTTGGTTTTAAAATTTGGATTATTTTTAATCTTAAAAGATAAAAAGATGGAGTTTAAAAAAAATAAGAATAATGATAAACTTAAGATAAGAAGGGGTGATTGTATGCCTAAAAATATTTATGTCCTTTCAGATCTGCATGGTCACTATGACATATTTATTAAAATGTTGAAAAAAATAAAATTTTGTCAAGATGATATATTGTATATTTTAGGTGATTGTTGTGACCGGGGACCTGACAGTTTAAAAATATATTTATATATTCAAAAATTTAAAAATATGCATTTGATTAAAGGAAATCATGAAATTATGATGCGTGATGCTTTTAAAGTTGATGATCCTGCTTCTTCGCAAAGAAGAATGTGGTTTCAAAATGGTGGTAATAAAACTTGTACAAGTTATCATCAATACTTACATAAAAAGGCTTTTGATGAATATGATTATAAAGTTTTAAAAGCGGCTTTTTATAAAATGATGATTGAATATATAGATAGTTGTCCGTCTTTTATTGAGATTAATTGTAATGATCAGGATTATGTTTTGATTCATGCAGGAATTAATCCTGAAAAAGGTTTATATGAACAAACAGAAGAAGAATGTGCCTGGATGCGAGAATATTTTTTTATGTCCAAAGGACTGGATGATAAGATTATTATTTTTGGTCATACGCCAACATGCTATATCCGGCAAAATAGTGATTGTTTTGATGTTTGGTATGATCCAGTTTTTAAAGATAAGATTGGGATCGATGGTGGTTTAGGACCGTTTGAAAATGGACAGTTAAATTGTATATGTTTAAATACGATGGAAGTTTTTGTGATTAAAAAAAGTGAGCTGTAATGGGAGGAAGATTATGAATTTATTATTGAGTAGAATATTAACATATTTAAATGGAGCATTGATATATGATCAGCATTATCGTTTTTGTAAATTCGTTATTTATAATTATTTAGAATTAGAAGATATGACTTTTAGTGAAGTGATTGAAAAAAGCGGCATTAGTGAAGCAGATGTTTTAAGTTTTTGTGATTTACTAGGGTTTAATAATTATGAGGAGTTTAAATCGCGTTTGATTAGAGATCATATGATTCGTTTGGATCAAATTAGGGCGCGAATGTTAGGTGTAAGTAGTGAAAAATTAATTGCAGGAATGGAAAAATCATGTTCAAATGAAACTATGAAAGAATATATTTCAATTATTTGTGAAGCAATTTTTAAAGCAAAAAGAGTTATTTTGATTGGAGCTTTATATCCAATGTCGATTGCAGTTGAATTTCAAACTGATTTAGTTAGTTTTGGTAAACCAGTAATTCAATATCATAGTTTTGATCAAAATATTAAATTTGATCAAGAAGATGTAATAATTTTTATCTCGGCTACTGGACGGGCGATGAATTCTTTTATGCAAATTCAAAAAGAAGAAGATGTTGATTTAGCAACATCGATTCTTATAACTCAAAATAAGAATTATGCTTTTGGAAAACATAAAATTGCAGATTATGTAATCCAGGTTCCAGGTAAGTTTGATGGAATTGATTTTAATTATCAGATCATGACGATTTGTGATCTGCTTAGAGTCCACTATTATCAACAATATTATTTATAATGTTAAAAAGGTTTTTACTGATCTTAGTAAAAACCTTTTATCGAATCAAATAGTTTTCAATTACTTCTTTACAGCCATCATGATCATTATCATTTACAATAACATCACAAATTTCTTTAATATTATCATTGGCATTTTGCATTGCAACTGCTAAGCCTGCTGCTTTTAAAACATCATAATCATTATTAGCATCACCTACAGCAATAGTTTCATCTAATTTAAGATCTAAATAATTACATAATTTAATTAATCCACTTGCTTTAGTAACATTTAAAGGTGAGATTTCTAAAGATGTTGTTTCAGCTAATGCAAATGTAAGTGGCAGATCTTTTAATAATTGATAACTTTTTTTGCGTGCTTCTTCGTTTGGGTGATAAAGATTGATTTTTTCAATCATTTTATCTTTAGAAAAGCTATAAATATCGTCGACAGTTGTAGTAACTCGTTGAAACATTGGCTGATATATTTCCATCTGATATTTTGCCATTTCATTAAGATTCTTTTTAGAAACAATAGAAGAACCATTATTAAAAAGATGAACCATTATATCACTTTGATTAGCTATCGCCATTATTTTATCAACTATATTAAATGGTATATATTCCTGGTGAATTATTTTTCTATTTTTTAAATCATAGACTAAAGCGCCACTTTCTAAAACCCCATATTGGATATCACAAATTTCATTTTCATAATCTTTTAATTCAGCTAAACCTCTTCCTGTTGATAAAACAACATACTTATTTAAGGCTGTTGCTTTTTTTATTGCTGTGATAGTTTGTTTTGAAATCTTTTTTTGACTATTTAGTAATGTGCCATCCATATCCAAAGCAATCAATTCATAATTAGACATATATTAATTTCCCCTTTCTGATAATTTATATTATAATAGATAAGAAAAATAAGATATATTTTTTTCTAAAACTGCAAACTTAGTTACAGATATGCTATAATAACCACAAAATACGGAGGAATACCATGAAATCAAAAATAAGTGCAACAACTAGTTTATATGCTTTTATTGCGAGTCCAGCTCATCATTCTAAATCACCAGCGATGCATAATTGCGCTTTTAAAGAATTAAATATTGATAGCGTTTATTTAGCGTTCGATATTAAAAGTGAAGTGCTCGAAGCAGCTGTTAAAGGTTTAAAAGCTTTAAAAGTAAAAGGGGCGAATGTCTCGATGCCACATAAGCAGACGATCATTCCTTATTTAGATAATATTTCAACAGTATCGAGATTATGTAATGCTGTTAATACAATTAAATTAGAAGATGATAAATATTACGGTACTATTACTGATGGTGTTGGCTTTATTAAAAGCTTGGAAGAACAAAACTGGTCAATTAAAAATAACAAAATTACAATGGTTGGAGCTGGTGGCGCTGCTACTGCGATCATGGTTCAAATGGCTATGGATGGAGCAAAAGAGATCGTTATTTATAATCGTAGTCAACGGCCTGAATTTATAGAAATCATCAATAATACGATCGAAGAAACTAATTGTAAGATTACATTTAAATCATTAAGTGATTTAAATGCCTTAAAACAAGATATGCATGATAGCTATTTGTTTATTAATACTACCGGAGTAGGAATGGAACCGATGCTTGATCGATCAGTTGTTCCTGATGAATCATATTTTGTTCCCAGTTTAAAAGTAGCTGATATTATATATCAGCCAGCAGTTACAAAAATGCTGCAAATGGCTAAGAATAAAGGCTGTGAAATAATGAATGGAGAATTGATGTTATTGTATCAGGGTGCGGAGTCTTTTAAAATTTGGACGGGGCAGGATATGCCAATCAACAAAGTTAAAGAAGTTTTAGGAATCGAGGTAAAAGAATGAAAGAGTTAATCGTTGCTTCAACAAATCAAGGAAAAATCAAAGAAATTAGAGCAATGTTGAAAGATATCGATATTGAAGTATTAGCAATGAATGATGTTTTAGATGATGATATTGAAATTGAAGAAAATGGCACAACTTTTAAAGAAAATGCCTTGATCAAAGCGAGTACGATTGCCAAGATCGTAAATAAACCAGTCTTAGCTGATGACAGTGGTTTAGAAGTTGATGCTTTAGATAAACAGCCGGGAATATATTCAGCTCGTTTTTTAGGTGCCGATACTAGTTACGAGATAAAAAATCAATATATTATCGATGCTGTTAAAGATAAAGATCGTAAAGCTCGTTTTGTTTGTGCAATGGCTTTAGTGATTCCTGGTCAAGAACCGATTTTAATCGAAGAGACAATGGAAGGAATGATCAATGATAAAATAGAAGGTGAAAATGGTTTTGGTTATGACCCAATTTTCTATTTCCCTCCTTGTAAGATGACTTCTGCGATGATGTCAATGGAAGAAAAAAATAAACACTCACATCGTGCAAAAGCTTTAAAAAAGTTATATACAATTTTAAAGGAGATATTATAATGAATCATATTGTTTTAGTACATCCCGCAATTCCTCAAAATACGGGAAATATCATGCGAACTTGTGTTGCTACAAACACTAGTCTTCATATCATTAAACCAATGAGCTTTGATTTAGATGATAAAAAAATGAAACGGGCTGGTTTGGATTATGTTAAAGATCTAGATCTACATGTTTATGACAGTTATGAAGAGTTTGAACAAAATAACCCTGGTGAATATCATTTTTTTACCCGTTATTCAAATATATGTTTCACTGATCAGGACTTTAGTGATAACAGCAAAGAGCACTACTTATTTTTTGGTCATGAACATGATGGAATCCCTAAGGAAATCTTGACTAAGCATTTAGAGCGTTGTTTAAGAATCCCAATGAGTGATAAAGTTAGAAGTTTGAATTTATCAAATTGTGCGGCTATTTGTATATATGAAGTTTTAAGACAGCAAAATTATCCCGATCTTTCTAAAGTAGAGGTTCAAAAGGGAGAAGACTTTTTATATGAGTTATAGTAAAAAAGATATTTTTTTATCAATCATGTTAATGCTTTTTATTATTACATTAGCAATAGTCTTTACAGTCTTTTTTAAACAGTTATATTATTTTGATATTGATTATTTGCATATTGATACTCTCAGTGGTATGAGTGAAAAGGTGATCAAAGAAAATTATGATATTTTGATCAATTACCAGTCTATTTTTTATCAGGGGGCTTTAAGCTTACCTGATTTTACGATGTCAGCTAGTGGAAAAATTCATTTTCAAGAAGTTAAAGTTATTTTTGAAGTGATTCAAATTACAATGATTATCAGTGGCTCAATAGCTATTTTGATGATGATTAGGCGTTTAAAGGAAAAAGAGTATCGCTTTTTTAAATTGACAGGGATGTTGACGATCATCATTCCGGCGATGTTAGGATTTGTGGTAGCATTAGATTTTGATCGTGCTTTTGTCATATTTCATAAAATAGTATTTAGAAATGATTTTTGGATATTTGATTATCGAAGCGATCCGGTAATTAAGATTTTACCCGAAACGTTTTTTATGCACTGTTTTATCTTGATCGTTGTAATTGTTATTATGCTGGCACTATTTTGTTTACTTTTTTATAAGTATAAACAAAAGCAAATAATAAACGATACTAATCTATAGTATCGTGGTAATCATGGATGAGATATTTAGGCTTTGTTTTTAACGAAGCCTTTGTTTTATCTTTGATAATTTTAATGATAATGCTAATAAAGAAAAATAAACTAATTAGTAAAGGAATCAAAAAAGATTCTTTTTTTATTGTTCCATAAAACAATAAAAGGGTTATCAATAATGAAATAAGAGGATAATAGAATGGTAATGATTTAGTTAGTAATTTAGATTTTTTCAAAAAATAACATAACGTTTCATGATCCCATAGCTCTACTTCATTATTTTTAGCGAGATTTATGGCTGCTTTAGAAAATGTGTTATTAGTAAAAACTACGGGAATATCACAATTATAATATGTACAGCCGCTTATAGCTTCCTGGATAGCCTTGATTCCAACAGGTTTATTATAACGTTTGCATTGAATTGCATAAGTATAATTATTTTTTGTAGCAATGACATCAATACCATAATCATTGCTGCTTTTTGATATTGATACATTTTTAAAACTATTTTTTTCTAATAGTAGTTTAGTAAAAGATTCGAATTGGTAGCCATCAAGATTATTGATATATTCAAGATCAAAATTATTAAAATAAATATTTTTAATAATGTGATAAATAACTTTAATGATGGCATTTATTATTTTAAAAGGCAGGATGATGATGTTATTGATCAACCAGACAAATATTAATTTCATTCATACACCTCCATTTGGACATTATAACATGATAAATGACAAAATTGTAAGATTATGTAATTTACTTCGATGGTTTTTCATTTATTACAGGTGTATGCTAAAAATACGAGGTGATAGCAATGAATAAAATCAAGGAATTACTAGAAATAATTGAATTTAGTATCGAATTATATTTTTCAAAATAAAAAGCCTTGATAGCAAGGCTTTTATCCTAAAAAGAAAGTATTTACTTCAAAATGAGCTTGAGGATGATCACATGCTGGACATCTTTCAGGTGCTTCTAAACCTTCATAAACAAATCCGCAGTTATTACATTTCCAAACTACAGGTGTTTCTCTTTTAAATGTTGTACCATTTTCTAAAGCTGCCAATAATTTTAAATATCTTTCTTCATGATGTTTTTCAGCAATTGCGATGCTGTCTAAAATAGCTGCAATATCTTCAAATCCTTCTTCACGTGCTGTTTTAGCAAAGCTTGGATACATTTCAGTGTATTCTTCATTTTCACCAGCTGCCGCAGCTTTTAAATTTTCAGCAGTATTTCCAAGTAATACAGGGAAGCTGCCATCTGTATATAAACTTTCACCAGCAAAATCTTTATTCATTAATTTCATTAATCTTTTGGCATGTTCTTTTTCCTGGTTAGCAGTTTCTAAGAAAATATTTTGAATTTGTACGTATCCTTCTTTTTTAGCGATTGATGCATAATAAGTGTAACGATTGCGTGCTTGACTTTCGCCAGCAAAAGCATGCATTAAGTTGTTTGCTGTTTTTGTTCCTTTAAGTGTCATAATTTGTTTTCCTCCATAAGTCTTTTAATTTTTAGTTTTTAAACAATTTTTACAAGTTCCACTGAAAACAAGGTCGATTTTTTCAATTTGATGTTCAGTTTCCTTTTGTACATCATTACTAATACGTTCATCATCATAAATAATATCAAATACTTGTTGACATTCTTTACAAATAAAATGATGGTGCGCTGAAAGATCAGCATCAAAGTGTACAGTAGTTTGACCCACATCCAATTTCCTTATTAATTTAGCTTCCGCTAAAAAATTCAAATTACGATACACTGTTCCTAAACTTAAACCAGGATTATCTTTTTTTAATTCTGTATAAATTGTTTCGGCAGTCGGATGATCACATCTGGCTTTTAGATTTTCATATATAAGTTCCCGTTGTTTTGAATATCTGGTTTTTGTCATATGCTTACTCCTTTTTATAATAGTAATGATTACTATTATAATATTATATTATTTTAAAACAGTCAACACTAATGATAATTATTCTTAATAAGACTAAATCAATAAATATCATAAAATAAATGTATATAAAACTAAACAGATCATAAATGAAAAAATACCATGATATAAACGGGCAATAAAATATTCTTTAAAACTATATTCGATGCCATACAATAAATTATCTGTTTGCATCATTACACTAATGCCACTAAAAGATAAATTAAAACATATTAAACTATAAACAAGCGGTGTATGCTTAAATTCTAATAACTGTAAACTGCCAGAACTAAATTCAAGAATACCTTGAATAATAGCGTTTATAAAACTGTCTTTAATAATATGTGATAAAGCATAACCAATAAATTGAAAAACTAACATGTAACCTAAAATAAAAATAAAAGCATAACAGGAGCTAAGAATACTTTGCTTTAAGGCTTCAACAAAGTTCAAATGGGGTTGTTTTAATTTAGTAAGTGATTCTTGAAGAGTTTGGAACTGATAATGTTGATGATAAAATAGGGCTTTAATAATACTAGGAAGTAAATGGCAAAAATAAATAATTGCGGGATTTTCTAAATTTAATGATACAAAGATAAAAGAAATTGATGCAAAAGAGGCAATGGAGAGTAGATGCTGTAATTCATTTTGATTAATGTAGTTTAGTTCATAAGCTTCTTTGATCATTTTAACATTTGTCGGGTAACCGCAAAAGAAAGAAATAAAGTATATTGAAGACATGATCGGTGATAATTTAAATAATGGTTTGAATATCCATTGAATTAAATAACTAAATAAATTTAGTAGACCAAGTGATAAGCATAGTGATATTAAAATCATAAAAGGTAAAAGCGAGGGAAGGAGATTATTAATAACTATTTTAATCACATTATTAGAAAGAGAAACAATTTGAAACATATTAAAAAAGGAAAATAAAGTAATAAATGCGACTAAAACTAAAGTAAAATAATAATTTAACTTTTTCATGTCTTCCTCCATTTCTATTATTATTTAAATACTATTGATTTTTAATAAACAACAAATTTCATTTTCAACATTTTCCTTCTAGTAATATTGAATAAGATAGGGTAAAATTAGATGAGGTGAAAAAATGGGTGCCTTAATTGTAGGTGTTAAATATAAAGAAATGAATTATGATTTGGATAATTCATTGATTGAATTAGAAGAATTATGTAAAGCGTGTAATATTCAGGTAGTTAAAAGATGTATTCAGAATTTAGATAGGATCAATCCATCATTGTATATTGGAACAGGAAAAGTACAAGAAATCAAAGCACAGTTAGATGGTATCGATATTGTTATTTTTAATGAAGAATTATCACCTTTACAAGTAAAAAATTTAACAGATATTTTAGATGTTGAGGTAACTGATCGTACAGATTTGATTTTGCGAATCTTTGAAGTAAGAGCTAAAAGCAAAGAATCTAAGCTACAAGTAGAAATAGCTAAAGGACAATACTTATTACCACGATTAGCTGGGATGAAAGAACATCTGTATAGTCAACAAGGTGGTTCGGGGTTTCGCGGTAGTGGTGAAAAGCAGTTAGAATTAGATCGAAGACTTATTTCTAATCAAATAGCGCAGGCTAAAAGACAATTAGCAAAAATTGTTAAACAGCGTCAGAATCAACGAAAAAGACGTAAGAATAATGAGATGAAAGTTATTGCTTTAGTTGGATATACTAATAGTGGCAAAAGTACCTTGATGAATGCTTTTTGTCTTAATAAAAACAAGCAGGTATTGCAAAAGGACATGTTATTTGCAACCTTGCAGACAGCTACTCGTAATGTGTTAATAAATAAACATGCCTGTTTACTTACAGATACAGTTGGTTTTATCGATCGTTTACCTCATCATTTGATTCAGGCTTTTCGTTCAACGCTTGAAGAAGTTGTTGAGGCTGATTTATTGATACATGTAGTTGATACTTCAAATCCTAATTATGAAGCTTATATTGAAACGACTAATCAAGTATTGAATGAATTGGGAGTAAAGGATACCCCGATGATTTATGCATATAATAAAGTTGATTTAAATAAATATGGTTTTATTGTACCGATAGAACCATATGTGTTTATTTCGGCTAAGGAGAGAATTGGATTAGATCAGTTAGAAACAGTTATCAGCAGTATCCTTTTTAAAGATTATGCAATTTATGATTTAAATATTCCTTATCAAGATGGTGAAGTATTTAAGTATTTACATCAACATAGTTTAGTGCTAGAATTTCAGTATTTAGAAGATAGTATTTATTTAAAAATAGAGATGCATCCTAGTCAAATAGCTAAATATAGTAAATACTTATTAAAAAATTGAAGGAGGTTTTATCATGGACGAAAAGAAATTATTTCGATTAGATTTAGCGATTGCTGTTGAGGCAAATTCAGCTAAAGAAGCGTTTGATATTTTAGTAACTGATGAAACATTAAAACAAGTTCGAGAATTAATAATTCAATCTAAAGACAATATTAAAGAAATGTTTGAAAAGGAAGAAAAACCGGCAGTAATCAATTAGTTGATTATTGCTTTTGTTTTTGTTAAAATCTATAGAATAAAGGGGGAATTAGAAATGAATCTACACGGAAGAAGTTTTTTAACACTTAAAGACTACTCAAAAGAAGAAATAAGATATTTGCTGGATCTTGCTCACAAATTAAAAGCAGACAAGAAAAAAGGAATTTTAGGTAATCGTCTAGCCGGAAAAAATATTGTTTTGTTATTTGAAAAAACATCAACAAGAACTAGATGTGCTTTTGAAGTAGCAGCATTAGATGAAGGTGGACACGTAACTTTTTTATCTAACTCACAAATGGGAAAAAAAGAATCAATTGAAGATACAGCTAAAGTATTAGGAAGAATGTATGATGGAATTGAATTTAGAGGTTTTGAACAAAGTACTGTAGAAGCATTGCGTGATTATTCTGGCGTACCAGTATGGAATGGCTTAACAGATGTTGATCATCCAACCCAAACATTGGCAGACTTTTTAACGATCGAAGAACATTTAGACAAACCTTTAAATGAAGTGAAGTTTGTCTTTACAGGTGATATCCGTAATAATGTTTGTTATGGTTTAATGTATGGAGCTGCTAAAATGGGAATGCATTTTGTGGCTTTAGGACCAGATGAATTAAAAATGGATCCTGAAGTAGTTGCTTATTGCAAGGAAGAGGCAGCTAAATCTGGTGGAAGTTTAACAATTACTAGCAATGTTGATGAAGCTGTTAAAGATGCTGATGTCATCTATACTGATATTTGGGTATCAATGGGGGAAGCCGAAGAGCTTTATCCAAAACGAGTAAAGCTTTTATCACCATATAAAGTAACACAAGAGATGATGGCTAAAACAGGTAATCCAAAAACTTTATTTATGCATTGTTTACCTTCGTTCCATGATTTTGAAACGACTGTGGCAAAAGAAAAATATGAACAAGGTATTGATATTCGTGAAGTAGAAGATGAAGTATTTAGAAGTGCTAATTCAGTTGTTTTTGATGAAGCTGAAAATAGAATGCATACAATTAAAGCAGTAATGGTTGCAACTTTAGGAAAAGAGTAAACGAAGCAATGCTTCGTTTATTTTTATAAAAAGATAAATCTTAGGTAAAAATGATAAGTTTGAAATTGGAATAAATCTCGTGAAAAAGGATTTTGAGTATGCTAATATTTTGATATGCTTATGATAAAAGACTCTTATTGAGCTGACTAGCTATAAAGGGATAAGATTTTATGTATAAAAAGCAAATGGGTTTATGATCAAAATTATAATTAGGGAAAATGTTAAAAGAGCTAAAAATGTGGTTATAAATGTGGTTATATCTGATAAGATAAGAAAATAATCAAAAATTTTGGCTTTGTTTATGTTATTATATTTGTGGGTGGTGAAATAATGAGACGTGTTTATGTCATAAGTGATCTACATGGTTATTATGATTTGTTTATTAAATTATTAGAAAAAATCTCATTTAGTGAATTTGATTTATTATATATAATTGGTGATGTATGTGATCGAGGACCAGATAGTTTAAAGATCTTATTTTATATTCAAGAACATGATAATATAATTTTAATTAAAGGAAATCATGAATATATGATGCAAGAGGCATTGTATTATGGGGTTTATTATGATGATATTGATTATCCTTCAAAAGCCTTTAAATTGTGGATTGCTAATGGCGGAAATACAACGATGGAGAATATTCGCGAGTATCTTCAAAAAGATAAATTAAAACATGAGGATTATCGGGTGGTTAGAAGTGCATTTTTAAAGAATTTATATGAATATTTAAACAATTTACCAGAATATTTAGAAATAGAAGTTAATAATCAAAGTTATGTTTTAGTCCATGCAGGAATTGACGTAAAACGTCCTTTAGATAAGCAGGATCTAGATACTTTGCTTTGGATCAGGGAAGGATTTTATTTACAACGTGGTGATTTGACTAAAATTTATATTTTTGGACATACACCAACGGCATTATTAAATAAGGATTATAGTTTTAATATCTGGCTTGATGAAGTTCATCATAATAAGATTGGAATTGATGGTGGTTTAGCTTGTGGAACAGTTGGACAATTAAATTGTTTATGTTTGAATGATGGTCAAATTACAGTGATTCATAAGGGAGGATAAGTGATGCGAAGTGCTTTTTATAATTTAGTTAATTTTATTAATACAGCTAATATTAATGACGTTTATGCAAATGCCGCAAGGATGATCTTACGGAATATTTATTTGATTCCTCAAAGTACGATAACTGATGTTGCTGATTTTTGTTTTGTTTCAACAGCGACGATTTCTAGATTATGTCGAAAACTTAACTATGAATCTTTTGCTGATTTTAAATTGGATATTACAATGAATCTTAATTATTTTAATCGTGATGCTCTAAGACTGCAGTTTGATCATCAATTACCGCAGCGGAAATATTTACATAAAGGTAAAGAAGTATTTAAAGCACACTTTGAAAATATCATTGATAATTTACGAGCAACTTACGATAATATCGATTATGAAGATCTAGAGTTTATTGTTGATAAGATCCATAGTGCTAATAAAATTTGTTTCGCAGGCAATTTTTTTACGCAGTCTGTTTCCATGCAGCTACAGATCGAACTTTCTTATTTAGGAAAAGAATGTAGCGGGATGTATCCTTTATCGCAGCAGCTTTTAGTAATTGAACAGTTAACGAAAAATGATGTGATTATTGTATCGAGTATTGCTGGTGGTTTTATGATCGATCATCCTGATGTGATGCGTGCGATTTCTAAATCTCCAGCTTATAAAATTGTAATAACGCAATTAGATGAGTTTGTATATAGTAATTCAGTAGATATGATTTTACAAGTAGGAACAGATCACCAGTCTTTGATTGGTAAGTTTTCTATTACGTATATTTTTGAGGTATTGGAAGCACTGTATCATCTTAAATATGGGACTAAGGATCTTAAGTAGAATATAGATAAATTAAATGATGAAACTATTATGTGAATTAGTTATCATCATTTTTTATTATTAAATTAAAAAAGACAAAAAATATATTTAAAAAACTAAATACGTTTTTATATAAATAAGATACGATAAATTTATGAAACCGTTTACATCACATGATCAAGTAATATACTATTTTTATTGTGTTTAAGTAAAACGGTTTTGTTAATAAATAGAATTTAAAACGAGGAGGCGATAAATAAAATAATAAGACGAATTTTAATTAAAAAGATAATTATGGGAAAAGAATATTAAATGAAAGGATAAAAATGATGAAGTTAAGTAAAATAGCGTTATCACTAACGATGATCATGACTCTGGTACCGGGAATAAACCATATAAATGCAGCTGAAAGTTATATTAGTGATAGTGATTTATCAACTATGCAGGTGGCAGCTCCAGAACCTTGGGGAGTTACTCCGACAAATGAGCAGTATCGTTATCAAAAAGAAGAATTAGCAGGTTTTGTTCACTTTGGACCTAATACTTTCAATGAAATTGAATGGGGAGAAAATTATGGGAATAAAACCCCAGACGAAATATTTAAATTAGAAAATGATTTTGATGCCGAGACATTGGTAAAAGCATTTAAAGATGCTGGATTTAAGAAGATCATTGTAACTGCTAAACATCATGACGGTTTTTGTATTTGGAATAGTCAATATACAGATTATGATGTTGCAAATACAAGCTATAAAAATGGTAACGGTGATATCTTGGCAGAAATTTCAGCAGTTTGTACAAAATATGATATTGATATGGGATTGTATTTATCACCATGGGATATTCATGATTCTAGTTATGGTTATTATGATGAAAATGGTAATGCGACAACTGAAGAAAATGATGTGTTAGATTATAATGACTATTATGTAAATCAGTTAAATGAAATTTTAGGAAATGATAAATATGGTAATAATGGTCATTTTACAGAAATTTGGATGGATGGCGCTAAAGGAAGTGGTGCCAATGCCCAAAAATATGATTTTAAACGTTGGTATGAGACGATTCAAACACAAGAAGGATTAGAAGCTGGCTTTGATAGTGAATGCATGATTTTCCAATGTGGTGCTAATACGACAGTTCGCTGGATTGGAAATGAAAATGGTTTTGCTTCAAAAAATACCTGGTCAAAATCAAATGTTGATATCGAAGCTGATACATGTGATGATAATGTCCAGGGAAGTTATTCATTGGGATATGAAAATGGCAATAAATGGACAGTACCTGAAGCTGATGCGCGGATTACATCAGGATGGTTCTGGGGGACAAGAAAGAATACCCCTAAAAGTCTTGCCGATTTAGGAAATATGTATTTTAATTCAGTTGGTCATAATGCACCATTGTTATTAAATGTACCACCAAACTCAGATGGAACAGTTGATCAGGCAATATTAGATAGATTAGCTGAATTTGGGAAAAATATTGAAGAAACATTTAATAATAATTTAGCAGCTTCAACAAATGCCTCAGTAAAAGCCTCAAGTGTGCGTGGTGACGACATTACCTATGGTCCAGGAAATGTCATTGATGGAAATGATGAAACATATTGGACGGTTGATGATGGGATACAAGAAGGTACTCTGTTAATAGATTTAGGTTCAACAAAATCATTTGATGTTGTTTCTATCGAAGAAGCCATTCAGTTTGGTCAAAGTATCAATGAATATAAAGTTGAATATCGTAATGGCGAAAATAGCGAATGGAAAGTCATGGATGAAGGGGAAACGATCGGAGCTAAAAGATTAGTCCGGACAGCAACTGTAAGAGCTGATCAGATTCGAATTACAGTCGATACAAACAAAAGCGATGCGGTGCCGATCATCAGTGAAGTAGGTGTATATAAAGCTAGCGAAGGATTTGAGCTAGCGGGTATGGCTCCTGAAGGAATGGATGTTATTGATATTGAGGATACTGATATTTCAGATGGAATGGGTTATACATTTAATGGTACATGGTATAAAGAAAATATTACAACTTGTATTAATGGGACAAACCGTTATGCTAATGCGGGGGCATCCTTAACCCTTACATTTACAGGCAGCAAAGTTTATCTGATGGGTACAAAGGATCCAAATCATGGTACTGCTACTATTACAATAGATGGTGGTGAAGCAGAAAAAATAGATACAAATGCTAGTTCACGGGCAACTGGACAAATAATTTATGCTTCAAAAGATTTAGAAGATGGCGAACATACTTTAACATTAAGTGTAGATTCAAAAGCGATTGGAATCGAAGCTGCATATGTTATTAACAATGGTGGCAAAGGTATGATTGGATTAGAAGAATCTAGTTATACAATGAATGAAAATGAGAGAATCAATGTTAAAATAGTTCGGGTTGGTGGCAACAAAGGGACAATAACTGCAAAATTACAACCTAATCCAGGAAGTGCGATTCAAGATGATTTTAATACTGAACTGATTACTAATATCGTAATGGAAGATGGTGTTAATGAAACTTATGCTCCTGTAGAAACAAGAAGAAATACTAATGCAACAGGTGATCGAGTATTTAGTGTCGAATTAACAGAACCAAGTAGTGGTTTGATTTTAGGATTTAATGATAAAGCAAATATTACTATTAAAGATACTGAAACGAGTTCTTTAGAAACATTGAATATGCTTCTTGAATCAGGAAAACAAAAGATTGAAGACTGGTATATATCAGGTTGGGTACAGTTTAAAGCTGCATTGATATATGCACAAGAAATTGCTGAAAAATCAGATGCTGCTATTTCTGAAATTGAAAAAGCAATTGAGGATCTAAGAATTGCTGAAAATGGATTAGTTAAAAGAGAAAAATATACTCAAGAAGATCCTTTTGTTTTCCCTTGGCAAAAAGAGACATCAGCAGTACTTGAAGCTGAATTTGCAAGTGAGATCATCAATGATCCAAGCAATGATAATGGCTGGCCTTGTGTCGTTACTGAAGGTTCATGGGCAAGTAATGGAAAATTTATTGATGCTATCAATCATGGTGATGTCGTTAAATATAATTATAATGCGATAAAAGCTGGAATATATCATGTAAAAGCATATTATCGAAGTGGATCAACGACAAATGCTTTAGCATGGTCAGAAGAAAGCGGAAAAATAGAAAGTGGCAGTGTGTCAGCTGGAGCTAGCAGTACAGCAGCAACGCATATTGCAGAATTTGACTTAAATGTAAAAGAAGCTGGTAATGGGGTATTAGTATTTACAGGACCAGCGGGCAGATCACCACAGCTTGATAAATTAGTTTTTACGCCTGGTGATATTGAATTGAGTACATATAATATTGAAGCAATTGCCAGTGCTGGTGGTACAATTAGTGACGAAGGTATAACTGAGGTTACTGAAGGTGATAGTAAAACATATAATATTATTGCTGATGAAGGATATGAAATCAAAGATGTTCTTGTAGATGGCAAATCTGTCGGTATAGTTGATTCTTATACTTTTGAAAATATTGGTGCAAACGCTAAAATTGAAGTAATATTTGTATTTAGTAAATATACAGAGAATAATCCATTTGTTTTCCCTGAAGGAAACGATACGATAGTTCTTGAAGCTGAATATGCAAGCGAGATCATCAACGATCCAAGCAATGATAATGGCTGGCCTTGTGTCGTTACTGAAGGTTCATGGGCAAGTAATGGAAAATTTATTGATGCTATCAATCATGGTGATGTCGTTAAATATAATTATAATGCGATAAAAGCTGGAATATATCATGTAAAAGCATATTATCGAAGTGGATCAACGACAAATGCTTTAGCATGGTCAGAAGAAAGCGGAAAAATAGAAAGTGGCAGTGTGTCAGCTGGAGCTAGCAGTACAGCAGCAACACATATTGCAGAATTTGACTTAAATGTAAAAGAAGCTGGTAAGGGAATATTAGTGTTTACAGGACCAGCAGGCAGATCACCACAGCTTGATAAATTTGAAATCGTATATGTCGAAATTTTAGATAAAGCAGGATTGAATGAGGCAATCATTGTTGCTGAAAATTTAAACGAAGCTGATTATACGACAGAAAGCTGGACTGTAATGCAAAATGCTTTAACAAATGCAAAAATTGTTGTAGCTAAAGAAGATGTGACTCAAGAAGAAATTGATATTGCAGCAGCAAATTTAAATGCAGCTATAGAAGCTTTAGTTGAAAAAGTAATTGAAACAGATAAATTAGCTTTACAAATTGCTATTGAAATGGCTGAAGATGTAAATTTAGAATATGTCTTACCAGTTGTAGTAACAGAATTTAATGAGGCTTTAGAAAATGCTAAAGAAGTATATGATAATACTAAAGCTACACAAGTTGAAGTAAATAACGCTTTCGATCGACTAGCGAATGCTATGCATATGTTAGAATTCTTTAAAGGTGATAAAACAGCATTACAAAAACAAGTAGATATGATCAATGGTTTAGAAGCAGATAAATACATTGAATCTAGATGGAATGCAATGTTATCAGCGTTAGATAAAGCAAATGATGTACTAGGTAACGAGAATGCAATGCAGGAAGAAATAGATGAAGCGTATATAGAATTGGTAAAAGCTTTCTTAGACTTAAGATTAAAACCAAATAAGGATTTACTAAGTGCTTTGATCAATAAAGTAAATGGATTAAATGAGGCAAATTATACAGTAGCATCATGGGAAGTAATGAATGAAGCATTAAATGATGCAATAGTAGTATTAGAAGATCCAGATGCGACACAAATAGAAGTAGATGCAGCATATGAGGCATTGATAAGAGCATACTTAAACTTAAGATTGATTCCAAATAAGGACCTATTACAAGGGTTGATCAATAAAGCAAACAGCTTAAATGCAGCAAGTTATAGTGCTGAATCATGGAATGTATTACAAGAAACATTAAACAATGTACAGGCAGTGTTAAATAATTCTGAAGCAAGTCAAGAGCAGGTTGATAATGCTAAAGATACTTTAACTAAGGCAATGGCCGGATTAGAAGTAATTGAAGCAGGTAATCCAGTCAAAGTTGGAGATTCAACAGTAAGTATTAAAACAGGTGATGATACTTTAACTGGAGTATTTGCGGGATTAGGATTAATAAGTATGGTTACGGTTTTAGTAAGCAAACGAAAAGAAGATTAATGAAGTGAAGTCAACTTAAGATAGTATCTTAGGTTGACTTTTATTATGGGATGAAATATATTATGTCATAATAAATCGAAATTTATAGGAGGATAAAATAATGGAAGATAGAAAAATATTGTTAGATAATATTGATAAAATTCATACGACGGAAATGGGAATTGAGAGAATTAAAAGAAATTTAAAAATAGATCAAATTGATGTAGTTGAATATTGTAAAAATAAAGTTTTGAAAGAAACTTGTAATATTTATAGACAAGGTAAAAACTGGTACTGTGAAGTTGATAATCTTAAAATAACGATTAATTCATCTAGTTATACGATTATTACAGCGCACATAATAAATAATTAGTTGAATTGTAGTATTTTATGAAAAGAATAAAAAACACAGCAGATTTTAAATGCTGTGTTGTTGAAATTTTATTATATAAGAGAGTATGACCACATCGCTTTTATTTGTGATGCAAGTCTTTCATATGTCCATGAACGTTGACTGTTTTCCTTATTGTTGGGGTCATTGAGATAGAATTCACCATCAATAGTTTTAGTTATTACTAGAAAATGCCCGGTTGTTGTAAAATCACCTGGTTTAACACTACAGATAATGGGATTTCCTTGATTTAGTTGATTGATCATAGAATTTTTGTCCAAGGGAACGGCTGAGGCTTTTAAATTAAAAGCTTGACATCCTTTTTCCATAAAAGTCCAGGTTGTTTTACTGCCTTCTAAATAACCATTTTCACTAGCGTATTTAGCAACAAAACGAGGATTGTAATCAGTATTGCCAGTAAGACCGACAGCTACCATCGCGATACAGGTAGGACCACAGCCAGCAGTTCCGATGATTTCATCACCATAGGGAGTATATGCCCAGCGCTTATCCCACTGGATAAATAAGGGGATCTTATCATTGATTTCTAAAGTGATCGGATCGTCGTTTTCTTCGCTTTGATAATTTGTTTTTAATTCTATTGCCTGAGGGTTATTTTTGACAAATTCTTCGATATATTGAGGGCAATCATTGTTATTATCATATAAGAAATGAGGAACTATCTGAATACCTAGATAGCCAATTGCTAGAACAAGAATAAAGCAAATAAATGCAGGTGCTTTTTTTAATTTCATAATGTCATTGAATAGTATTTAATAGCAATTGAAAAGATGGCAATTGCTCCAAGAATGATAACGATGATTGCTTTTTCTTTAATAGATAATTTTTCCATAATTTTAGCTCCTTTTTATAGTATAAATGATGGTAATAGAACAGGATAGAACTCATGAAGTGAAAGATAACCAATCATGCCAAAACTAACGAGAAATATTGCTGAAGGTAATTTACTACGTTTTTTGTGAGTAATTAAATGGTATATGACTAAACCGATAATACCACCTAAAGTGTTTAGAAAAATATCATCAACATCAAAAACTCCCCATCCTGTTGCTAATTGAATTAATTCAAATGATAGACTAGTTATAAAGTTTGTAAAAATAACATTACTGTAAGTAAGGGATTTAAAATAATTTAATAAAATAATACTTAGAGGAATAAATAATGCAATATTTCCTAAAATATTAATCAATAAAGTTTGGCTTAATCCATGATCATAATACTGGTTAATAAAATCAAATAATATAAAATTTATTTTATAACCTTGATTAGTAAAACCATTTTTAAGTAAAATGATCTTAATTAACATCCAAAAATAAATCAGAGAACAAAACCCCAGGACAAAATTGGATAGATGTGGTTTTTTTAATGCCATAAATATTACCTCCAATCTAAAAACCTATTCTATATTGTTATCATAACAAGATAAAATAGGTTATGTATTGACATTTACTAAAGAAATTCTTACAAATTTCTTACAATGGTAATTTAACTGTAAAGATAATTAATTTATTATTTAAATCAGCACGAATTGTCCCGTGATGAAGTTCGATGATCTTTTTAGTTATCGCTAGCCCTAATCCAGAACCACCGGTCTTACTACTTCGTGATTCGTCTAAACGGACAAAGGGTTCAAAAATATGATTTAATTTATTCTTATCAACAAAATTAACAGAATTTGATAATTTTATGATAATATGATCATTTTCTTTTTTAGCACTAATATTAATTTTTGAATCTTTATCGCTATAATTGATGGCGTTACGAATAAGATTATCAAAAACACGTTCAAATTGGTTTATATCGATCGATACAATTAAGTTATCTTCGATCTCGTTAACACATTCAAGATTTTTTTCTCGATATAAAGGCATGAATTCATATGATATTTGCGCTAGCATGATTGATAAATTTACTTGCTGTTTATCTAACGTGATATCGCTTAAATTATATTTAGCGATCAAAAAGAATTCTTCGATCAGTTCTTCTAAACGAAGCGATTTATCATAAGCAATTTTTGTATAATTGCTTTTTTCTTCTAAAGATAAATTAGTTTGGCTTTTTAATAAATCTAAATAGCCAATAATTGATGTTAAAGGTGTTTTTAAATCGTGAGCTAAATACAACAATAAATCATTTCTTTGCTTTTCAGCCTGTTTAATAGCAGCTCTGTTTTTTAATGAATCTTTTTTGATTTGATTCATTTGATCCTCTATTTCTTTAAGTTCAAAAGGAAGACTGATTAATCGCTCGCTATCTTCTACAAGTATTTTTCCCGCTTCTAACATCTTTTCGATATACTGTAAGGATTCTCGGTATCGAAGCCAAAAAATAATGATAGTATCAAGAGCAATAAGACTGATCGATATAGCTGGTAAGTTATCTTTGATCAATTGAGCCAACTGATAAACCAGATCATATTCTTGCCAAACATATTGATGATAGACTTCATAAGAATAAACAAATAGGATAATAAAAGTAATGATCGATATCCCAATTGTAACAGCTATTTTTTTTAAAAGATTAGCCGTTAAACTTTTTTTGAAATGAGAATTATTCAATTGTATAACCCACTCCCCAAACAGTTTTGATAAATTTAGGTTTACGAGCATTTTCGTGCATTTTTTCTCGCAATCTAGCTACATGGGCCATGACGGTATTATTGTTGTCGAGATATTTTTCCTGCCAAACAGCTTCAAATAATTCTTCTGATGTTACCACACTGCCTTTTTTACTACATAAATACCATAAAATTGAGAATTCTAAAGGAGTAAGATTTAAAGGCTGATCGTATAAAGTACATTTATGATTGTCATTATTGATCATTAGACCATTGAAATCGTATATTTGCTGGTTAGGTGTTGTTTCACTAGTATTATAACGAAGATAGCGTCTTAATTGGGTTTTGACATGCGCAGCTAACTCTAAAGGATTAAAGGGTTTAGTTATATAGTCATCAGCTCCCAATGTTAAACCATTGATCTTATCAAGATCATTATTTTTTGCTGTCAACATGATCACGGGGAAAAAATAATCTTTACGAATTTCTTTTAATAAACTAAAACCATCAAGATCTGGCATCATCACATCTAAAATGGCAAGATCATAGTGATTTTTTTGTAAACTGTCCAAAGCATCCTGCCCGTGATAGTATTTAAAAACATGATAATTTTCGTTTTGTAAATATAATTCAACTAAATCAGCAATTGATTGTTCATCATCAACTACTAAGATATTGTAAGCCATAATATCACCTCACTTTTCATCTTAGCCTATTTTGTTTAAAAAGACAAATTTATCGTGTTTTTTTAAGAAAATTGTAAGAAAAAAGGGTTAAATTATTTTAACCCCATGCTATTATTTAAATATTTATCATTTAAAGCGATTACTTCTTTCATTGCTTTAATACCAGGAGCACCAATCGTATTACGCTTATTTACACATGTTTCAACATTGATTGCTTCATAAATATCTTCATCAAAAACATCACAAATAGCTTTAAATTCAGCAATACTTAAATCATCTAAATCTTTATTTTGATCAATTGCATAAAGAACTAGACGTCCGATGATTCCATGAGCATCTCTAAATGGTACGCCTTTATTGACAAGATAATCAGCAGCGTCAGTAGCATTAGTAAAACCACCAGTTGCTGATTTACGCATTTTTGTTTTATTAAAAGTTGTTGATTTCAACATATCATTTAATAATTGTAAACAGCCTTTAGTAGTCGTTAAAGCATCGAAAACAAGTTCTTTATCTTCTTGCATATCTTTATTATAAGCTAATGGAATACCTTTCATGGTTGTAAGCAGACTAGTTAAAGCGCCATAAACTCTACCGGTCTTACCTCTAATTAATTCCGCAATATCAGGATTTTTCTTTTGTGGCATGATTGATGACCCAGTTGAAAAAGTATCATCTAATTCCACAAATTGGTATTCATTAGTATTCCAAATAATAATTTCTTCGCTGATTCTTGACATATGCATCATCATGGTAGCCATAGCACTTAATAATTCAATTAAATAATCACGATCACTAACACCATCGATACTGTTTAAACAAGGACCATCAAACCCTAATAATTCAGCAGTGTAATTACGATCTAACGGATAAGTTGTTCCTGCTAAAGCTCCAGAACCTAATGGGCATATATTCATTCGATCATAGATATCTTCAAGACGGCTGCTATCGCGTTTAAACATTTCAAAATAGGCACCAAGATGATGAGCTAAAGTAATTGGTTGTGCTTTTTGTAAATGTGTAAAGCCTGGCATGATCGTATCTAAATGTTCTTTCATAAGATCATTGATCGTTGTTAAAAGATTGTGAACCAATGTATTTAACATTACAACCTGATCACGAGTATACAAACGCATGTCTAAAGCAACCTGGTCATTTCTACTTCTACCAGTATGTAATTTTTTACCTGTATCGCCAATTCGGTCGATCAAGGTAGATTCGACAAAGCTATGGATATCTTCTTGTGAATTATCGATTTCAAGTTTTCCACTTTCGATATCTGCTAAGATCTGCTTTAAAGCAGTTTCGATCTGGTTACCTTCTTCTTTAGTTAAGATGCCTTGTTTAGCTAACATTTTTACATGAGCAATACTTCCTTGAATATCTTGTTGATAAAAAGTTTGATCAAATTCAATCGATGCATTAAAATCATAGACTAATTGATTAGTTGGTTTGGTAAATCTGCCACCCCATAAATTCATTTTCTTACCTCCTGTATAATAAAAGGGCTAAAGCCCTTTTTTATTTTTTATTATTTAATTTCATTGCTCTAACTTTAGTTGAAAGACCATATAAAGTAATGAATCCTTCAGCATCATGATGATCATATAAATCACCTGTTGCAAAGCTAGCAATATCTTCATCATATAAAGAATATGGAGAAGTTGTACCTTCTTTGATAATATTTCCCTTATATAATCTAAACTTAGTAGTACCGCTAACAACTTCTTGAGTTTTATCAACAAAAGCAGTTAAAGCTTCACGTAATGGTGAGAACCATTTAGCAGCATATACTAATTCAGCAAATTCCACAGAAACTAAACGTTTATATTTTAAAGTTTCACGATCTAATACTAATTCTTCTAACTGACGATGAGCTTCCATTAAAATAGTACCACCTGGTGTTTCATACACACCACGTGATTTCATTCCTACAACACGGTTTTCAACGATATCAACGATTCCGATACCATGTCTACCACCAAGTTCATTCAATTCTTCAAGAATAGCAGTTAAAGGCATTTCTTTTCCATTTAACTTAACAGGAACACCTTTTTCCCATTCGATTTGAACATGTTCAGCTTTATCAGGTGCTTTTTCTGGTGCTGTTGATAAAACTAATAAATGATCATAATTTGGTGTGTTTTCAGGATTTTCAAGTTCTAGTCCTTCATGTGAAATATGCCAAATATTACGATCACGTGAATAACTAGAATCTGCAGAGAATGGTAAATTAATTCCATGAGCTTTACAATATTCGATTTCAGATTCTCTTGAATCCATCGTCCATTTAGGATCACGCCAAGCAGCAATGATCTTTAAATCAGGAGCTAATGCTTTGATTCCTAGTTCAAAACGAATTTGATCATTACCTTTACCAGTTGCTCCATGACATATTGCAGTCGCACCTTCTTGACGCGCTACATCAACTAATACTTTAGCAATCAATGGTCTTGCAGTAGCAGTACCTAATAAATATTTATATTCAAATACAGCATCAGCCTGGACAGTTGGAATAATATAATCTTTAACATATTCATCAACGACATTTTTTATGTAAAGTTTAGTTGCACCACATGCTTTTGCACGTTCTTCTAAGCCATCTAACTCATCAGCTTGTCCAACATCGATACAGCAGCAAATAACTTCATAATCATAATTTTCTTTTAACCAAGGAATAATAGCAGTAGTATCAAGTCCCCCGGAATAAGCAAGAACAACTTTTTCTTTCATCATTTAATCCCCCTTATAATAACTATTAAATTATCATTATCATAAACTATAGAAAAAATAATTGCAATATTTTATCGCAATTATGCGATAATTTTATTGGATGTTCATATTTGAGCAACAGTAATAAAATAAAGTATACAGTATAAATAGGGGGATCTTTATGAGTGAAAATAAGCTGGATTATCAAAAAATCTTAAAAATAGTCTTAATTGCGATAATTTGTTATTGGGGACTTAATAATTATGAAATAATTTTTGCGACCTTTAATAACTTATTATCAGTAATCATGCCTTTTATTATTGGCTTTATCATTGCTTTTATTTTAAATGTTTTAATGATCAGAGTTGAAAAATTACTAAAAATGTTTTTTAAGGGAAAATGGTTTGATCGTTGTAAAAGAATTATAAGCATTATTTTATCGATGTTAATATTGATTGGGGTTTTAACATTAATAATAAATCTTGTTATTCCTGAAATATCTAGTGCGATAAAGCTGATTGTCAAAAGTTTACCAGAAGTATTTGAAGATCTGCAGCAATGGAGTAAAAGCAATGGTGGAATCTCACCACGGTTAGAAGAATTATTAAATAACATTGATTTGAACGCAATTACAAAAGAATTTAGTAATGCTTTAAAAGTGGGATTTACAGGAGTCTTAGGGTCAACAGTTGATATTCTTTCAATCCTAATGAGCAGCATTGTTAATGTGGTTGTAGGATTTGTGTTTGCCTTTTATATTTTAATGAGCAAAGAGACATTAAAACGACAATCTCATAAATTAATAAAGACGTATCTACCTGCAAAAGTTTCTGCAAAATTAGTTAAGATTGCGAGATTATCACGAACAACTTTTACGAATTTTATTATTGGTCAGACGATTGAAGCAATCATCTTAGGCTCTTTATGTGCAATTGGAATGAAGATACTAGGATTCCCGTATGCTCCAATGGTAGGAACTTTAGTTGGAATAACTGCATTTGTACCAATTGTCGGTGCTTTTATTGGCGGAGGAATCGGTGCGTTTATGATCATGACGGTCGATCCGATGCAGGCAGTATTTTTTATCATTTATTTAGTTGTTTTACAGCAGCTTGAAGGTGATTTGATTTATCCAAGAGTTGTGGGATCATCAGTTGGTCTTCCATCGATTTGGGTTTTGTTTGCCGTTACTGTTGGTGGTGGTTTATGGGGAATTGTTGGCGTTTTATTTAGTGTTCCAGTCTTATCGGTAATCTATGCTTTAATAAAGGAACATGTAAATTCAGTTTAAAAGATTTGTTTTATCCTGTAATTATTTTACAGGATATTTTTTGGATTTAAATAATTATAAAATATCTTGCAATTATATGGATATAGAGCTACTATAATAATATAAATAATAAAAATAATTTATTTATGAAACGAGGAGATCAAAATGTTAAGAATTGAAAATCTAACGAAAACTTTTGGAAGTAAAAAGGCAGTAGATGATTTATCACTGCATATAGAAAGGGGACAGATTTACGGTTTTATTGGTCATAATGGGGCTGGAAAAACAACAACTTTAAAATCTATTGTAGGTATTATGGAATTTGACCAGGGAGATATTTATATTGATGGTAAATCAATTAAGAAAGATCCTCTTGCTTGCAAAGCGATTATGGCGTATATTCCTGATAATCCTGATTTATATGAATATTTGACTGGTATTAAGTATTTAAATTTTATTAGTGATGTTTATGGTATTAGTCAAGAAGATCGTAAGATGAAAATAAAAAAATATGGGGATATGTTTGAGTTGAGTGACTCTTTGGGAGAACCGATCAGTGCATACTCACATGGAATGAAACAAAAATTAGCGATTATTTCAGCTTTGATCCATGATCCTAAATTAATTATTATGGATGAGCCTTTTGTCGGTTTGGATCCTAAAGCATCACATTTATTAAAAGGTTTGATGAAAGAAATATGTGATCAAGGTGGGGCGATTTTCTTTTCTACTCATGTTTTGGAAGTTGCTGAAAAGCTTTGTAATAAAATTGCGATTATTAAAGCAGGTAAACTTGTCATATCTGGAAATACTCAAGAAGTCATTGGAAATGAATCTTTAGAAGATGTATTTTTAGAATTGGAGGATGAAAATGCTTAGATCATTAATTAAGATTCGATTACAGGGAATCTTTATGCGTTCAATGAAAGGTAGTAAAAAACAAAAAATTACTGCTGGTAAAATAGTTTTGATGTTATTTATCCTGGCTTATATAGCACTTATATTTGGAACGATGTTTGGTTATATGTTTGATCAGATTTTAAAACCTTTTACAATGATCGGCTTTGAATGGCTATATTTTGGAATCATGGCAGTTTTGGTTGTTTTATTGTGTTTCATTGGCAGTGTTTTTACGACACAACAAGAAATATATGGGGCTAAGGATAATGAACTGCTCTTAGCGATGCCGATCAAAACAAAAGATATTTTACTTAGTCGGATCTTTGTAGTTTTGATTATTAATTATGTTTATGAAGCTTTAGTGGCTTTACCGTGTTTTATTGTTTATTTTGGTCAAACACCTTTTGATATTATTAAATTATTGTTTTTTATCATCGTTATTATTACTTTACCCTTATTGGCATTGACTTTATCATGTATCTTTGGCTGGCTGATGGCAATGATCATGAAAAAAATTAGAAATAAAACGATTATTACAATGATCATTTCCTTAGGTTTTTTAGGATTATATTTCTATGTAATCAATAAATTACCAGATTATTTAATCTCATTGATTGCTAATGGGAAAACTATCGGTGAAGCAATTAGAAATACTTTATTTCCAATTTATCATTTGTCAATTGCAATTAGTAAAACAAATGCAGTTAGTCTAATATTATATTTACTTTGTGTCTTATTACCATTTGCATTAGTGATTTATTTACTTTCAAAGAATTTTATTAGTATTGCAACAAGTAAACCGATATCTAAAAAAGTTAAACTAAAAGATTCTGATATTAAAACATCTAATCAAAAAATGGCATTATTTAAGCGGGAATTAAAACATTTTACCTCTAATCCAATGGTAATGTTGAATGCTGCTTTAGGAATTGCTTTTACGGTTGTATTAGCTGGAGCACTGCTTATTAAAGGAACAGAATTATTAGATATGTTAGAGGTTATTCCAGGACAATATAGAAGTATGATAAATGAGTTTATTGTTCCTTTGTTATCGATTGCCGTTATTGCCACAAGTTCTATGAATATAATTAGCGCAGCTTTAATTTCTTTAGAAGGGAATCGTTTATGGATCATTAAATCACTACCAATCAAAACAAAAGATATTCTAGAAAGTAAGGTAGCATTACATTTAGCTTTATGTATTCCCCCAGGTTTATTATTTTCAATTATTGGAAGTATCGTCTTTTCATTAAATATTATTGATTGTTTAATTGTGATAATTGTCCCTGTTGTTTTTACGATCTTTGAAGCGTTATTTGGTTTGTTAGTGAACTTATGGAAACCAAAGTTTGATTGGGTCAATGAAACAGTTGTTGTAAAGCAAAGTGCTTCAATTATGATAACGTTATTTTCAACAATGGCTTTAGTAATCTTGATAGGTATTTGTTATATTGGTTTCTTTAGTGATTTTATGAGTGCTAAAATGTATGTAAATATGCTATTAGTTATATTTATTATTATTGATTTGGGTCTTTATTATTTATTAAATACATGGGGAATTAGAAGGTTTGAAGAGTTATAAGCTAGAATTCAATTCTAGCTTTTTTATCGTCAAAAACAATGATTTAAGATTTTTTTAATATACATATTTAAGCTGCTGTTTTATAATAAAGAGGGAGGGTAGTAAGATGGCATTTAATTTTAAAAATAAAATTCATAAAGTTCGTTTTTATGGAGCCTTAGAACAAGAACGAGAACAGAAAAATAAACAGGATAATATAGTCAGCAGGCGGTTGATCGTTTTGCTTTGTTTCATTGTTGCTATTACATCAGTCATGGCTGCTAGACTAGCTTTGATTCAGTTTAAAGACAGCGATGAATTAGCTGTTAAATTAGAAAAATACGGTACTGCTACATATTCAACCGATGCCCCTAGAGGTGAAATCGTCGATCGTAATTATGTTAAACTGGTACAAAATACTAATGTTATCTGTGCAACTTATTATGCACCTAAAAAGATCAAAGATGAACAGTTGAAAACATCGGCTAAATTTTTAGCGAAGACGATAAATCTAGATACTTCTTCTATTTCAACCCGTAATAAAAAAGATTATTTCATTATTGCATATCCAGATCTAGCTGATGAATTAGTCAGTGATGAAGAAAAGGCTAAACTTAAAGAGCAGAATAATTATGACAGTGCCTTATTAAATCTTCAGATCGAACGGATCACTGATGAGATGCTTGAAGAATACATGGATGAAAACACATTAAAATATACGCACTTTTATTATTTGATGAAGAGCTGTTCAAGCGGATCATCAGTACTAGCAGAAGGGATCAGTGAAGAAGAAGCAAGTATCATTGGAGAAAACATCGATATCCTGCCAGGAATCGATGTAACGACAGACTGGTCACGGCAGTATGTTTACGACCGGGAATTCAGTCAGGTACTGGGCAGAGTAACGACGAAAAAACAGGGTCTGCCTTCGGAAATGAAAAATGAACTGTTAGCTTTAGGATATCAAAACGATTCCAGAGTCGGGGTATCTGGATTAGAAGCACAGTATGAAAATATCTTGAGAGGAAGCGACAGCAGCTATACATTGAATTATGACAGTAGTGGAAATCCAATTGTTACAAGTACCAAATCAGGAACAGCCGGATCAAATATCCGTCTATCGATCGATTGGGAGCTGCAGCAGTTTGCCGATTCGATAATAGAAGAAGAACTGGTCAAGATGAACAGTCAAAATAAATTCTTTAATAAGATGTTTTTTACACTGATGGATCCCTACACGGGTGAGATCATCGTGATGTCTGGGAAAATCATCAATAAAGAAACCGGAGAAGTAACAGATTATGCAGCGGGAAACTATTTAGATGCCAATTTGATTGGATCGACGATCAAAGGAGGAACTCTTTATACAGCGTTCAAAGAAGGGGTGATAACACCAGGGACGACCTTTATGGATGAACCAATCAAGATCAAAGGAACGAAAGAGAAGAAATCACATCGAGATTTAGGACTGATCAATGAAATAGATGCTCTAGCATACTCATCAAATGTTTATATGTTTAGAATAGCGATGCTGTTAGGAGGAGCAAACTACGTATATGATGGACCGCTAAAGATCAATGATGAAGCTTTTGAAACCTTAAGAAGAGATCTTGGAGAATTAGGCTTGGGAGTAAAGACAGGGATCGATATTCCTAACGAAGCGTTTGGATATAGAGGAAGCAAGCGAACTGGAGGGTATTTATTAGATGCTTCGATTGGACAATATGATACATATACAAATATCCAGTTAGCACAGTATGCCTGCACACTAGCAAACGGTGGAAAGAGAATCAAACCACATTTATTTTTAGATTCATATGTAACAGATGCTGATGGATTGGCAAATGCCAACTATACAGTTAAAACAGAAGTGTTAGATGATGTATCTAGTCAAACGACGGCTTTTAGCCAAATCAAACAGGGAATGAGAGCCTGTGTAACAAGAACAAACGGGACATGTAATTCTTACTGGAGCAGTAAATCCTATGTGACATATGCAAAAACGGGGACTGCTGAAGATTATACAGGAACAGGAGAGACCGATTATCCAAACCATTTACAGATCGGATATATCCAGGCAGATGAAAACTCTGAACCAATCGTAGCCTTTGCCTGTATCGCGATACGACAAACGACAGCATCGAATGGAGGCAGCAGTTCAGCACCGTTGATTTCACAGCAGATAATTGATAAATATGTAGAAAAGTATGGTTTAAATTAAGTTTTAGAATAATGTGAAGATTCTTATATATCAAGGATCTTCACATTTATAAATAATAAGTTTTTTTTATTAGAGTTAAAGAATTATTTTAAATCAAGAAAGAAATTCAATTTTTATTTGACAAAATATTTTTTAGTAATATAATAGTAACCAAACTCGATGACTAAAAGAGTAGTTTTGATGACGATTTTTAGCGAGCTGATGTGGGTGGAAGATTGGCAGTCTAATCAAAATGAAGCGCATTTACGAGAGGAAAGTGGGAACTTAGAGTATCACTTTCGGGCAATCACCCTTAACGATGAAAGAGATCATAGGGTCAACTTATGATAAATAGAGTGGTAACGCGGTTAATTTCGTCTCTTGTTTAAGAGACGTTTTTTTATATTAAAGAAAGTGGAGGACTAAAAAATGATTAGAGTAGGAATTGTGGGATCAACCGGATATGGGGGATGTGAGTTAGTGCGATTTTTATTAACACATAAAGAAGTTGAAATTAAGTGGGTTTCATCAAGGACATACACTGATCAAGAATATAGTTTTGTTTATGCTAGTTATTTTAAGCTGTTAGATCAAAAATGTGTTGATGAAAACATCGAAGATTATTTAGATGATGTTGATGTTGTGTTTTTTGCAACACCTCAGGGAGTGTGTGCAAAGATGGTTAATGAAAATGTTTTAAGTAAAGTAAAAGTGATTGATTTAAGTGCTGATTATCGAATTAAAAATGTAGATACTTATGAAAAGTGGTATGGAATCGAACATGCTTCTCCAGAATTTATCAAAGAAGCTGTATATGGATTGTGTGAAATTAATCGTGAACAAATAAAAAAAGCGCGTTTGATTGCAAATCCAGGCTGCTATCCAACATGCTCGATCTTAACAATCTATCCGTTAGCCAAAGCAGGATTGATCGATATGGATACATTGATCATTGATGCTAAAAGTGGTGTTAGTGGCGCGGGACGTGGCGCTAAAGTGGCTAACTTATATTGTGAAGTAAATGAAAGTATTAAAGCATATGGGGTTGCGAGTCATCGTCATACCCCAGAAATTGAAGAACAGTTAGGTTATGCTTGTAATCAGGAAGTATTATTGAACTTTACGCCTCATCTAGTTCCGATGAATCGTGGTATTTTAGTAACTGCTTATGCAAAATTAAAAGCCGGAGTTAGTAAAGAAGATGTAGCTAAGGCTTATCAATGTTATGATGATGAGTATTTTGTAAGAGTTTTAAATTCTGGAGTTTTACCAGAAGTTCGAAATGTTAAAGCTAGTAATTTTGTTGATATTAATTATAAGATCGACTCTCGGACTAATCGAATTATTATGATGGGAGCAATGGATAACTTAGTAAAAGGGGCGGCTGGTCAAGCAATTCAAAATATGAATATCATGTTTGGACTTGATGAAAAAGCTGGGTTGCTTTTAGCGCCTGCGGTATTATAGGGGGATTTGATAATGAAAATAATTGATAATGGAACAGTGACTTCGCCAATTGGTTTTTTTGGAGCAGGAGCCCATGTTGGTATAAAAAAAGAGAAAAAAGATTTAGCGTTGATCTATAGTCAAGTCGATGCTAAAGCAGTCGGTACATTTACACAAAATATTGTTAAGGCGGCACCGGTAGTATGGGATAAGATGATCGTAGAGAACTATGATCATGCAAGAGTTGTTGCAATCAATAGTGGTGTTGCTAATGCTTGTACTGGTGATGAGGGAATGAAGTATAATGAAGAGTTCGCTAAAAGCGTAGCTGATAATTTTAGTTTTGAAAAAGAAGAAGTTTTGATTTGTTCAACTGGGGTAATTGGTAAACAGTTACCGATGGATAAAATTATCGCGGGTATACCACAAGTAAAATCATTGTTAAGTGATAGTGAAGAGGCTGGTATGATCGTAGCTGAAGCAATTATGACGACAGATACAAAACCAAAGCATCTTGCAGTGGAAATTAAACTTGATGGAAAGAAAGTTACTTTGGGTGCTTGTTGTAAGGGTTCAGGGATGATTCATCCTAATATGGCGACGATGTTAGGGTTTATTACAACTGATTGTAATATTTCTAAAGAGTTATTAAATAAGGCTTTAAAAGAAGTAATTCCTGATACTTTTAATATGGTATCTGTAGATCGGGATACTTCAACAAATGATACTGTCTTATTATTAGCTAATGGTTTAGCTAATAATAAAGAAATCGTTAATGAAGATGAAGATTATCAAATTTTTAAAGAAGCTTTATATTATGTTAATGAATATCTAGCTAAAGCTATTGCTGGTGATGGCGAAGGAGCTACTAAATTATTGGAGGTACAAGTTCATGGTGCCAGCAGTATTAAACAGGCTAAAGTGATTGCTAAAAGTGTTTGTACATCACCGTTAGTAAAGACAGCTGTTTATGGTAATGATGCTAATTGGGGAAGATTATTATGTGCAATGGGGTATTCTGGTGAAGAATTTGATCCTTATGATGTGGACTTAAGTGTTGCTAGTGAATTTGGTCAGTTGCAGTTAGTATCTAAGGGAATGGCAACAGATTATAGTGAAGAAAAAGCAACCAAGATATTATCAAGTAGTGAAGTTAAAGCAATTATTGATATTCATAATGGTGATTTTAAAGCAACAGCATGGGGTTGTGATCTAACTTATGATTATGTTAAGATCAATGCTGATTATCGTTCGTAAGGGGGAATTTAAGTGCATACAAGAGAACAAAATAAAGCTCAAGTATTAGTTGATGCGCTAAGCTATATTCAAAAATTTGCTGGAGATACAGTTGTTATTAAATATGGTGGCAGTGCGATGACAAATGAAGTTATCAAACAGTCAGTATTAAAAGATATCGCAGTATTAAAATCAGTTGGAATCAAGCCGGTAATAGTTCATGGTGGGGGAAAAGATATTAATACTTGGTTAAATAAGGTTAGTATTGAAAGTGAATTTAAAAATGGTTTAAGAGTTACTACTAAAGAAACTTTAGAAGTTGCAGAAATGGTACTATCTGGAAAGTTGAATAAAGGACTGGTACAGCATATGGAAAGAATTGGTACGCATGCTGTCGGGTTATCAGGTAAAGATGGTAATATGCTTACTGTTGAAAAACATTTTTCTAAAGGTGAAGATATTGGCTGGGTAGGTAAGATCACAGCAGTTGATACTGATTTGATTGAAACGTTATTGATGAATGGTTATACTCCAATTATTTCAACGATCGGTTTAGATGAAAAATATAATGCTTATAATATTAACGCTGATGATGTGGCAACTGCTATTGCTCGTGCTTTAAAGGCGAGTAAACTAGTCTTTTTAACTGATATTGAAGGGGTATTGAAAGACCCTAATGATCCTAAAACTTTGATTTCTAAAATTAATACCGCTTCAGCAAAAGTATTATTTGAATCAGGAATTATTCAAGGAGGAATGATTCCTAAGTTACAAAACTGTATTGATGCAGTACAAAATGATGTAAATAAAGTCCATATTTTAGATGGTAGAATGGAACATAGTTTGTTAGTTGAAATTTTTACTACTAATGGTGTTGGAACTGAAATAAAAAAGTAATCTCATCAGACAATGTCATTAAGTTAGGCATTAAAATACTGAAAAAGCTCTTTAATGTAATTTAAAGAGACTTTTTTATTTAGCTATTGACAAATAGTGAGAATCGTGTGGCTAGTAATGAATAGCAAAATATTCATTACTAGCCCTTTTTAGTAGATGTATTTTTTAGGAGGTATTACATATGATGAAACATTCAAATTCAAACATCTACTATTCACCAAAAAAGATCAAAAAGATTCTCAATCAATCTATCGATTTTACTCTTGAAGGGATTCAGTGCTTCTGCCATGATCCAATCTCAAATTTTACTCGTAATCGCTTATTACCTGCTCGTATATTGATTG